>JACUTQ010000001.1 GCA_014859725.1 Methanosarcinales archaeon
TCCTGAACAACGTCTCACTGCCAGGCGGTTCTTTGGTCAGGAATAATATCTCGCAGATCATCCCGCAGGTATATACTGCCACAAATGCAATCAAAAATAGATAACTATTTAATATAGAATAAATGTAGTCATACTTTAAGGAGCCAAACATCAAATATTGATGTTATTAAACATATCATGAACAAAAAAATCGAAAAGTGTGATAGTAAAACAGCTTTATTAGATCATAAAAAAGATATGGATAAAAGCTGGGAAGACGAGCTTAGTGAATGGATGATTGAGGAGTTATTTACACCATTTCAGGCATCCTAAAGTTCTAATCCGATCCAAGAATCATTGTAAATAAATTCAAATTTACGGGGTGTATATCTTGGAATTAAAAGGAATATGCAGTATCTGCCAGCGATCAGATACCATGTATACTTGCCAATTTTGTGGAAGAATTGTATGCAGTAATTGTTTTAATTCATTAAAAGGAGTCTGCATACAATGCAATCGTGGACGCAGTTTAGGGTCAGTTGATTCTACTTTAAACTATTAAGACCAAATTTATTTATTTTCCATTTCTCCCACACCTTCCTCTATTGTTCTGAAAAATTTTGAAGAAATTGAATCCCCTATAGTCTTTAGCATCAGTTCTTTACTTTCACTATTATTAATCCCTTCGGTAATTGTACCGAACACACCCAGTGGGATCGTTGTAGATGCATAAGAAGTCCCTCCCACAACATTGCCACAATGACCAAAGGCTTTCTTAAATATCTGTTTTAAATTGACCTCAATATTGTTAGAAGCTGCATAAGCATATATTTTCGAAGTATTTACAGCATATACCAAAGAAGTAGATATACCTTCCAGGTCAAGCATATATTTACAGACCTTTTGGAGTGTGCTGGGGTCTTTGATATAGCCGGTGTTTGTCAAGAGATATGTATCTTTGATTGTCCTGTTTGCCAGGGCCTTTTCAAGATCATTGAAGGTTTCTGATTTCACAGGCGGATTTTCCAGTTTATTTAGAAGATCATGGTCCACAAATTCTAGAATACAAAGATAAGCTTCCAATCCATGATGGTTCAAATTATCCAGAAATGTCCTGGTCCTATCCCTAATCGCGAATAACAATAAAGTGCTTACAGTACTATCCAATGGTACCTTAAGACCTTTCATATACTGGACCATGATTGTAGAAGTGGTTTCGACATTTGAGCGGATGTCCTTGTATCGGCTTTTAATATCTTTTGTATTGGCTTTAGAATGAGAGATGATTATGGCCGGGTTTTCTATTAAAGCAGCAAGTCCATTCGGGAGTTCGCTGGGTACTACATCTACCAACGCAAACGTTTCAGAAATTTCATCAGTTATTACATCTGGTAGATATTCTATATCTGCCCCCATAATATTGAGGAGGGCCTTATTATGGACAATTCCAGAATAATAGCATTTTGATTTAATATGGAAATAATCAGCAATCTGTTTTAATGCCAGGGCACTAGCCAGGGAGTCAGGGGTAGGGTCCTTCCTGACAAGTATTGTCAGTTCCCGATTTGAGTTTTTTAATATACTCTTAAACTTCCTGCGTTTTAAGAATCCAAGTTTTTTCACAATTTGTACCTTCAAATTTAGATTGAAATAATAAACTTAATATTTTTCCTTAAACCAATTTCCATATTGGATGACCATCTACAGGTTCTACATCAAGGTCTGCTACACTTTCTGAGATCATAATATCTGACATGGCCGCCAGTGGGAATGTATATTTAGCATATTCAATTGGCCCGTATAGTACGAAATCACCTGCTGCCATTTGCTGAAGACCAGTGGACGCGATATCACATATTTTGTATACGAGTTTATCCTCTTTTCGTTTACTGCGCAACCAGTTCCAGGCAGATGGAGCATTATGGATGCCTGAACCTACAGGAAAACCCCATTTTGCTTTCGCAGCAATGTTCATCCTCAATGCAACACCAGCCCCGTTACCCATGGGAGTTATACCGGGATCTATGAGCTTCTTTGTTATACCGCAATCCTCTGCCATTTCTAATAAACCTCTGGGTAATACTGATGAACCACTCTCCAGCAATTCCATGCGACCGTCAAGGCTAGAATCTATTGCATTAAAGCCAAGAATAATTGCGCTATCAACATCTGATTGACCCAAAGCATTTAACTCCTCGTCGGTAATAGACATATTCATACTGTTATAGATGGTCTTATCAGCTAGACCTACTTCACTAACATAACCAGCTGCTGCCATTCGTACTTTTGAATCTGTGGAATCAATAAGGAAAGGGGCATCTGTTTCCGCACTCACAAAGTCCATATATTTTCTTGCTGCATCTTCTGACTCAGCATAAATATGTACCATGTGGGGATTGCCTGTCTCATCTGCCTGAACCTGCTGGGTGTTGATGAGTTTTTCGGCTTCTTTTTTATCAAAAATACCTTGCGCCGGGTCAGAGACAATGTGATGCTTGTTATAGAATATAGTACCTGCCAATACAGTGGGTAATTCTCCGGGTTGACCCCCGATCTTTATATTGGCAATATTGACAATTTGCTGTTCTTTTTGGAAAACGAACATTAGTATCAATCCTTTTTTTCATCAATTTTCGGCAAATATGATTCCGGACGCTGAGTCCATCATAATCCCCGGGGAAACCATCATATCCCAGCCAGTAATTTCACGCACAATCTTCTGCTTTTTCTTTTTTGTTGATTCGATTGTCATAGGTGGTTCCAGGTATGGATCTCCCATGGAACTGTATTCATTGATTATTGATTGGATTTTTTCAGTATCAACAAGACCGCGATGATCAATAAGTTCGATTTGCTGCCTGAAGCGGTTAATAGCATCAACCGGAATATTTTCTATAAAGGGTATGGCACCACCAGAGCCTATGATCCGGCCGCTTTCATCGATACCATTCTCATGAATAGCTAAAAGTGTATTGCCTGAGAGGTGTCCTCTGGATTCCTGGCCGCATACAAGAATATATCTGATATTGGAATTGGAAATTGTATTGGATATAATCTTTTCAATCCCCAGGTTCTCAGTCTTGCAGCTTCCCATCATACATGCGCCTGGTAAGGGAGCCATGTCGCTGGCAAGAGTCACGACCGATATGTGGGATTCAGGATCAATAACTGTGTAGTCTCCTTTGACAGAAGGCCAGTTTTTTGCGATTAGATCTTCGGGCATTTTTAACCACTTATTAAATCTGGTAATATAATTGATTTATGCTGTGTATGTTAATTATTAATAATGTTTGTTGAATTTGCAAATAATATAAAAAAACTACAATTCTATATAACATAAAGATATAATAACTCCATAGTCATATGACTTTCAATGCGTGAACATGCAGCTTAGTAGAGGAATGGATTAATATTCCTGCCTTTTCCTTACAAGCGCCGAAGCCATCATGATAGCCTTGGTATAATGCCCCCCGACCCTGCTGGTATCCACAAATACTTTTTCCATCAACACAGGCGCCCCATATCCATAACCACCTGCCACTAACACCAGAGTCCTGAATATTAAATTCCCTGACACACCGTCCGGTGCCAGTATGAAATTCGCTTTATTCACAGCATTTTCGATAAGAATTCCGTAATGTTTGACATCATATCCTTCCTCCACTGCTTTTTTTGTTACGTATTCAGCATCATCCAGAGTCTTATCCACATAGGAGTCCCGGCCCCTATCTTCAAATCGCCCCCCGGACAGTACAGCTATCCTGGGTTCCACATCAAATCTGCGGATATGCTCAGAAACACGTCTGATAAATTCCAGTTTATCCTCCTTTGTAGCGCCTTCATCAATTCCCACAGGAGCTAAAAACAGCGGTGTTCCATCTGGTGTTTCCAGCAGCGCCACCCTGAAGAGTTTATTTAGACCAAATGCCTGCTTGAGATAAGAAAGAGTGGAATTTGCAGAAAGGGTTCCCCTGATAGCTCCATCCACATCACCAGAAACCAGCATGTCCACTAAGGTTTTTGCAGGTTTTTTTGAATGGATCACTTCCAATTCCGTACCGATCATATTAATAGCATAGCTATCACCCACAAGCACCACATCTGCAAACTCTCGTCCCTTTACTGCACTGTGCAGAAGTTTTGGCGTCACGCTGTCAATACCAAGCGCGATCCTGGCATGGTTCTCCATAGCTTTTTTATAAATACTCTGGATGATTTTGCTCATTTTTTAACCTTTTTTTCAGATTTTTCATCCCTACTGCACATGGCAGCAGATTCTTCAGCCGGTTTTTCTTCAAATCCAGGGCCTGGCAGGAAATGACCTCTTCCCTTCTTTGCATGGATCCCATCATCAAATATTACTTCTCCCCTGGAAATGGTAATGGCAGGAAATATTGCTTCCATTCCTTCATACGGTGACCATCCCGCTTTGCTGTGCAATTTGTCTATATTAACCTCAGTGACTTTTGTAGTATCCACTAACACGAGATCGGCATCAAATCCTTCCCAGATCGCGCCTTTGTGGTGAGATGACAATCCAAAGATCACAGCAGGATTAGTACACATGACATCAACCATTCTGGACAGGGGCAGTAGGTTGCGCCGAACCGCCAGAAGCATCAGTGGCAGCATGGTCTCAACCCCGGGCACCCCGGCAGGGGCTGACCAGATATCAGTCATTTTTTCAGATTCGGTATGGGGTGCATGATCAGATGCCACAATATCTATGGTGCCGTCGTTCAATCCGTTCCATACATACTGGAGGCTCCTTCGCTTACGAAGTGGTGGATTCATTTTTCCAAATGTACCTAATCTCTCATAATCCTTATTTGACAAAAACATGTGGTGGGGTGCTACTTCTGCTGTTATAGTTCCTTCAGATCCCCCATAGTCTCCATACTTGGCACTTCGGATTATTCCCACTGCTTCCCGGGTACTTATATGACAAAGGTGGGCCTTTGCATCGAAAGCCAGTGCATCTTCCACAGTATTTGCAACTGCAACAGCTTCAGACATGTTGGGCCTGGATTTTGAATAAGCCTCTGGTTCAAGATCGTTTTTACTCAATTGAATATTTGTTTCCAGAATCTCCTGGTCCTCTGCATGTATGCAAGCAAGGGCATCCAGATCCTTTATGATCTTAAGTGCTGCCGTCATCTGGTCTCGATCCACTGTCATTGAACCCGTACTCTCACCCAGGAATATTTCTCCAAATGCGGTAACACCCGACTTCCAGAGCGGTTCAAGGTGATCATAGTTATCGGTAACACCCCCATTTATGCCGAAATCAATGATGGATTTGGAACTTGCCAGATTCAATTTTCCATTAAATGTATCTTTATCAAGGGTAGGTGGTAAAGTATTAGGATGCTCGATGACAGTAGTCACTCCACCTGCTGCTGCTGCACAGGAACCCGTATACCAGTCTTCTTTATGCGTCATACCCGGTTCCCTGAAATGTACGTGCACATCAATTATCCCGGGAAGTATCAGCATGTTTTTGGCATTTATGACCTTATCTGCGCTTTTTTTAGGGATCATCCTGGCTATATCGGATATTTTTCCATTCTTCACAGCCAGTTCTGCTTCATGGATACGTCCCTGGTGAAAGATGCGGGCATTATTGATTATCAGGTCGGGCATGGGTCTAGTATATGCATTGAGATATTATTAAAACAGATGTTAATTTCTAACTATATAGTACTATATAGTCTATCTAGGGAATATTTAGATATTATGTCTATTAATAAAGTTCCTGAAAATAAAAACCAAAGAATTCATATTAAATCATCAATTGAATGTCAAAATGAATCGTTTGGATGGTTTAATGGATATGATACATTATTTTATATGAACAAGTGGTGTTACAATGGTAAATATTGATAAAAAAGATATTGATAATATTATTCAAGAGATAATTAAGGATATTCGGGAAATGGGACTCTGCATCAAGACATCTATAGACAGGTCTGTAACATCTCTTAAGGAACAAAATACCAGTATGGCAGACAAGGTCATAGAAAATAAGAAAAGGATCGATGAACTGGGAGATGTTATTGAGGATAAATGCACCAAAACAATGACAATGAAAGTGTCATCCAGCCAACTTCGAATGTTAAAGGGTGCCTTAAAAATGATTATCGATCTTGGGAACATCCAGGACCTTGCCATTGAGATAGCTTTTATCACAAAAGCGACAGCTAATGCTCCCCATATCAAACCGTTGGTCGATATCCCCAGAATGTCAGACCTCTTACAGGAAATGCTGGATAGCAGTCTTGATGCTTTAGAGAAACAGGATGCTGATCTTGCCAGGATTACTGCTTCCAGGGATGATGAAGTAGATGCCCTTTTTGACCAGATCCGTCGTGAACTAATCACATATATGATCGAGGACCCCCAGAAGATTGCCAACGCATCTCACCTTACCTTTGCTGCACGTTATCTGGAGAGGATGGGGGACCACATAAACAACCTGTGTGAAAGTGTGGTCTATATTGTCACTGGTTTAAAAGAGGATCTAAACTAGGAGGCTGCAAAATGGATATTTTTGACCCAATCATTTTAGCAGTAATAGTTGCCGGCCTGTACATGGCATGGAACATCGGTGCCAATGACCTGGCAAATTCTATGGGCACATCAGTGGGCAGCGGTGCATTATCTATTAAACAGGTTGTAATAATCGCAGGAATTCTTGAAGTTGTAGGCGCGGTCTTTTTTGGTGACCGCGTTACTTCCAGGATTGCCAAAGGGATTGTTCCCATTGAGCAATTAATTACAATTGATCCAAATATCGTTATTATTGGATCGCTGGCAGCCATTCTGGCAGCGGGATTCTGGATCACATTTGCCACCTTTTACCATATGCCGGTCTCAACAACCCATTCCATAGTAGGTGCAGTGACAGGGTTTGGGCTGGCAGCAACCTTCTTTATTGATGATTTTACCATCGCCCATATAAAATGGATGGTACTGGGAAAAATTGTTTTATCCTGGATCACATCACCCTTGATAGGTGCCACTCTGGCATTTATCATATTTACCCTGATACGTTTTCTGTTGCTTGGCAGAGTGGCAGACCCATATAAGCTGGAAAAGAAATTCGGATATCTCCAGATATTTTCAGCCTGTTTCGTGGCTTTTGCCCATGGCTCTAACGATGTGGCAAATGCTGTGGGACCCTTGTCTGCAGCTATGTCTGCAGCAGGACTTACCCCCTATGGTGTACTCCCTCAGTGGGTCTTATTAATAGGTGGTATCGGTATTGTGATAGGGTTGGCAACCTGGGGCTGGAGAGTGATCGAGACTATCGGAAAGGGTATTACAGAATTGACCCCCACCAGGGGTTTCTCGGCCGAATTTTCCACTGCACTGGTCGTGGTCGGCCATTCCTATAGTTCCCTGCCCATATCCACTACCCATACACTTGTGGGTGCTGTAGTTGGTGTGGGACTGGCTGGCGGTCTTGCGGCGGTTGATTTAAGTGTTATCAAAAAAATAATCGTATCATGGGTAATCACAGTTCCCGTGGCTGCCCTTACTTCCGGTGTAATATTTGCTGTACTTATGAAGGTGATCTAAATGCCATTTGAATACATCCGATCTGTCCTTGGGATTTTCGGTGAATCTCCATTTAAACCGGTCCATACCCATGCGGAAAAAAGCGGGGAAGCTGTACATAAACTCAAAGAAGCAGTGGATGCTTATGTTAAAGGGGATTATATCACGGTTCGTACCCTTGATACAGAGATATCTGCTATCGAATATGAAGCAGATGTCATCAAACAGACTATTCGCAAGCTCATACCCAGTTCCATGATGTTGCCTGTGGATCCCAATGACCTGCTCTCGTTCTTGAAACCACAGGATTCCATAGCTGACCATGCCCATCATACTGCCCACTGGCTTACCTTACGGGAGACCGAACTTCCCAGGGAGATCAAACAGGGTCTTTTGGAACTGATGGAAAGAACCCTCAAGACCGTGGATGCCTATGAGAATACGGTGGATGATATCGCCAAACTTCTTGAAACATCGTTTAGCAAGAAGGAAATCAAGCAGATACTGAAGAAGGTTCCATTGGTAGAACAATTGGAACATGAGACCGATATCACCAAGAAACAACTCCAACAAAAGATCTTCGAACATGAGAATGAACTGGGTGGGGTTGGTGTGTTCTATTTGATAAGCCTGCTGCGGGATATTGGAAATATTGCTGATAGTGCCAGTAAGGCAGCAGACCGTTTAAGGACAATGATCCTGAGAAGATGATCTGTAATTAATTGAATAATGGAATATGATAATGGAATTTGAACCTTCTTATCTAAAATTGGTAGAAAGCGGAGAGATCGACGACCGTATCGACATGCTTTATTCGAAACTTGAGCAGTGCAATATCTGTCCCAGAAATTGTGATATAAACAGACTTGAAGGCAATATCGGATATTGCAAAGCCGATGCGAACCTGGTGGTATCATCAGCCCAGCCTCACTTCTGGGAAGAGGCACCCTTAGTTGGTCTGGGCGGTTCAGGCACTGTTTTTTTATCCAACTGCAACCTGCGATGCGTGTACTGCCAGAATTTTGATATCAGCCACAGGGGCAGTGGAAAATGTATGACCGAAGAGCAGCTGGCTGAGAGTATGCTCTGGCTTCAGCGAATTGGATGTCACAATATCAATCTGGTCTCTCCGACCCATTATACTCCCCAACTGGTAAAATCCATTGCTATTGCAGCCCAAAAAGGCCTGAGACTTCCCATTGTTTACAACTGCAGCGGGTATGAAAGCATTGAGACATTGAAGCTGCTTGATGGTATAATTGATATATATATGCCAGATATGAAATACGGGAAAGCAGAAAGTGCAAAACTGTACAGCGATGCCCCTGATTATTTTGAGATCAACAAGATGGCAGTAAAAGAAATGCACAGACAGGTGGGTGATCTGGTTATTGACCATGATATTGCATGGCACGGCCTGTTGATAAGACATCTTTTATTACCCAATGATGCCGCCTGGAGTCTTAATGTACTTGAGTTCATTGCAAATGAAATTTCAAAGAACAGTTATGTTAACATCATGTTTCAGTACCGACCGGTGTACTATGCAAAAGAGTATGAAGAAATAAGCCACGCTCCGTATGTAGAAGAATATTATAATGTACTTGACATGGCACAGGGACTGGGCCTGCACAGGGGATTCCCTATAGAGTAGAGCAAAGGGATTTTACACGATCTGGTTACACCTTTGAGTTACTTGTTCTTATTCCATGTAATTCAAAATGTGGAACAGGTATCAGGGATGGTGAGCTGTATTCCCGGAATGCAGAAGTAATGATGAGGGCGATTGATTCTTCTGGTAACGAGGACCTGCAGCAACACTACAATGTAAAAATAAAAATAAAAATAAAAATTATATATATTTCTCTGCCATTTCACCGATTACGGGCAGGTGATATTCTTCACCTGAATAGGCCTTATACATCAGGAATATCCAGAGTACAAGAGCAATTAGTGGAAATAACAGTCCTGCAATAATTGCAATGATCCATCCGACAATTGGTATAATGGCAATAATGGACAATAGAATGCCAAATGCGATCAAAGCAATGCTTAATATAATCGATTGCATGGCATGGAACATGATAAATTTGCTTTTGCCAGGTTTATCTTTTTCTATAAGATAAATGATAAGACCTGATACAAGACCCAGGACATATGCTACAGCAGCCATCAGATTATCATTATTTTCAGTAGTTACAGTTTCATTCATATTTTCACCCTTCCTAATATCATGACGTATTTATAAAAAAGGTTATTTTTCAAACTATTTATACTTATTCTGATTTTGGGGCATGTGTTAATTTAAAGGACTTTTGTTTGCCAATCCGTCAATGGCATCATATTTTGGCAGTGTTCAAAACATTCATTAACGAATTCAGGTGTTGAAATGACATCAGAGGCAGCAGTTATCCCTATATACTGTGAGCACGGGTCGATCCCGATAAAAAATCCCGGGCTTTCCTTTCCGGACCCCAGCCAGAAGATAAGCAGGATCCTGGTATTGTACGGGCTTTTATCTTTACTGAATCGCACATCACGATAGATACGCATGATCGACCCGCTGCCATAGCTTTGGGTTAAGAGGGTTTCAAATTCTGGGTTGGTACTTTTACTTTTTAAGGTTCTGGGGATGGCTTCGTCTTCTTTTTTTTTAGTGTCACACCATGCTCAGAGAGCACACGTGCGACGCTTCTCGCACTTATTTCATAGCCTTCACCAGTTAGTATCTCTTCTATATCGTACATGTCCTTATCAGGTGTTTTCTCACCTTTTACTTTTAGTATGCTTATAGAAATCACCAATACGTAACACATATTTTGGCACTAATAAAGGTTTCCTATGGATGCTTGATCTGGGGAAATTCATGCCAAATTAAACAATTCGGTAGCAATAGAGTTTATGTTTTGATAGGTTATACATTTATATGCTCGCACGATTACTGACTGATTATTGTAATATTTACATTCCTTTTCCTGGGCCCATCTAATTCTACAAAAAAAACCCGTTGCCAGGTACCCAATTCCAATCTTCCTTCTATAATGGGAATGGTCTCGCTTGAACCCAACATTACTGCTTTTAAGTGTGCATCGGCATTGTTATCAATTCGGTCATGTTTATAACCAGCAGATGGAGGGATTAACTTCCCCAATAAATCTATAATGTCAGTGAGAAGACCGGATTCATTTTCGTTAATAATTATAGTGGAAGTAGTATGACGAGTGCTAACAACACACAATCCATTCTTGATTCCGATTTTTCGAACTTCATCCTTGACATTGTCGGTTATATCTACCAGTTCAATTGGCAAACTAGTATTTATCTTCAAATGAACGCACCCCAATTTAAGAAAAAATTACAGCTATCAAGTATACTGGAGCTTGTATGAAGCCAAATTCAATGTTACCATACTTAAGATCATGCAGGCTGAGATTGAATAAATAAAAGTATCCTTTGAAATAGATGAAAGACTACCTGTTGCAACATAGAGAATTCCACCAGTTAGCGATATTATTATGAATGTTAAGATTGTGGATGCGATAGCCCCACCAATAAGTGACCATGGATACTCGGCCCCTCTTCGTTCTAGAAATACATTACCTAGTATGAATCCTGTAGCAAATATCAATATGATAAAAGGTGCTGGCATTGGAAGACCTTTTTCAAAAAGGTACATAATACCAAGAGCCACAGCAATCATAGTAAAAGACATTCCTACAACAACAGCCATTGTTTGCAGAAAATGTTTATCTAAAGATTTATGAATAATCCATCCCTCCATTTTTCATCTTAATCAGCAATTATATTCAAAGTTGTATTTATTAATTTCTCTAATATAGATTTATTTTAATGGGATCGATTAACCACCCATTTTTTTCATCATCTTCTGCATGTTGAATTTCCCGCCGCGAAGTCCTTTGAATGCCTGCTGCATCATTTTATGCTGTTTTAACAAACTCCTGACATCCTCTTGTGAAGTACCAGAACCCCGGGCGATCCTTTTAATCCGGCTACTGCCTATAACAGTGGGTTCGACCTGTTCTTTTTCAGTCATACTGTCCATGATGACCTTGAACTTGTCCAGGGTACCCTTAGTCGTTTGGAAATCATCATCAGAAAGCTTTGGGATCATGGGCATGTTGGGAAGCATCTGCATGACCTGTTTCAATGGTCCCATCTTGTTCATTGCCTGAATCTGCTTATACATGTCTTTAAGGGTCAATTTGCCTCGCATCATGCTCTCTACATCGAACTCGTCCTCATCCATGGCTTCCTGTGCCTTCTCGACAAGAGTTTTAATGTCACCCATTCCTAACAATCTGGAAATAAAACGGTCTGGTTCGAATTTTTCAAAATCTTCAGGCTTCTCCCCTATACCGATAAATGCTATTGATGAACCGGTCTCTGAAACTGCAGATAGTGCACCGCCGCCTTTTGCAGTGCCGTCCAGTTTACTGATTGTCACACCTGTTATTCCGATTGATCGATTGAACACCTTAGCCTGCTCGCTTGCCTGCTGGCCTATGGCCGCATCTATCACCAGTAATTTGTGATCTGGTTTTGCGAAAGAATGGATATCTTCCATTTCCTTGATCAGGTCTTTTTCAAGAGCATGCCGCCCGGCAGTATCGATTATTAATACTTCATGTTTACTCAATGCTTCCATGCCTTTTTTGACAATTTCCACAGCATCCTTATTATCCCTCTCTCCATAGAAAGGAATATTTAATCGACTGCACAGCGTGCTCAACTGCTCGAATGCTCCGGGCCGATATGTATCAGCGCAAATAACTGCAGGTTTCATTCCTTTTCGCTGGAAGAACCTGGCTAGTTTTGCTGTGGTTGTGGTCTTACCGCTGCCCTGAAGCCCCACCATCATGATCTTTTGTGGGCTTAATTTAATATCAGTACCATGGCCCATTATTTCGATAAGCTCATGATAGACAATATTTATCACGTGTTCCCTGGGGCTCATACCAGCGGTGACATCTTCTTTCAAGGAGCGTTCTTTTATCTTTTTAGAAAGCTCCATTACCAATTTTACATTAACATCTGCTTGCAGAAGGGCACGTTGGATCTCTTTTACAGCATCATTTACCACCTTTTCATTAATCCTGCCAGCACCTGCAATCTTCTTTAATGCGTCCTGCAATGAACTGCCAAGTTTATCCATTACCATATTGATCGTCCTGTTGTAACAATAAAAAGTCTAATAATAAAAGAATGTAAGAAGGTATGAATATACCTTCCTATGCAACTATTAATTTACTAATATTTGTCATCAGATTATGAAGACAAAGGTTATCCAGGCCACCAATGAAAGGATAACAGAATGTTTAAGTCCTGCAACCATGTTTCCTTCACCCATTTGACCTGCAACCAGTCCAGAAGCAAAACCCTGTATCAACCCGGCATGGAAGAATAATCTATTAAATTCTTCTGGATCAAATCTCTGAATAAATTGTGCTGCTTGCGGGCCCGATGCTCCGGCTTGATTTGCTGCGTCAGCCATTACTGGTATGAATGAGTATGTAAGAATTCCGATAACGAAGAGGAAAACAAAAAATGACATATATACAATAACCACATACACGATCATGCTACTGAATCTCTCTCTCTCCATCATTTTAATGGTATATGCATCTTTGGCAGCTACCTCCAATACATCCGGTACATTGCCACCTGCCTTACCTGCCTGATTAATTAAGGCCACTGATCGGAAAATTAGTGAGGTTGAGACCCTTTCTGCAAACCTATTTAGAGATTCTTCAAACGATATACCCCATGACAACGAAGCATCAATTAATTTGATCTCTTCACTCAGGTCGCCGTACTCACCTTTAGCAACCGTATTAACTGCTCGTGTCAGGGTCATACCTGAACGATTCATCTCAGAAATATCTCTTAAGAAATTCGGGAAATATTCTTCAATTTTTTTAATTTTTCGGATGTGTACAATTTGAAGATAACCTGGAGGGACTATAATTATCAATACAGTAAAATAAACCACATGATCAAAAGCAGGGGTCAATCCAGTTTTCCAACCGGCAATGATTAAGAAGATTAATGCAATAGGAATTGCAAAAACCAATGCATATATAGGTTCTTTCTTCATTTTTTCCTGTGGTGATTTCAAGAAATAACGAAGCTTCATCCATTTTCTGGACTCTTCCATTTGCAATTGAACTTGATCTTTTTCCAGTTCTTCAAGATTTTTTTCATTAATCTCAGGAATTGTATCTAAGGAAGTGGGACCTTCGTTATTCAAAAATCACACCTCAGGTGTTATTGCATTTACGAGAATTACAAAAATAAGACTTCCAACCGGGATCACAAGATAGATCAACAAATATATTAAAATCATTTGCATTCCGCCCATGGTTGCCATTACTGCCATCATGACAATCAAAAAAAGCGGGCCAGCAACAAAAGCAGTAACATAAGTCTCAGCTATCACACCAAGTGTTTCAAGAAACTCGTTTTGTTCTCGCTTGCTTTCAGTTACGAATTGTTCGGCTTTTAATTTAAAATATCTTTCTAAATCTCCACCAGAGGCTACAATCGTTATCGATCCTTGAAGAAATTCCTGAAACCTATAGGACGGGGTAGTTGCTGCCACATTTTTCATGGCAGAAACCAGATCATGACCAAGTATCTTAACATTCCGAACCACATATGCAGCTTCAACCGCAGCCTCACCATATATTTTATTCTTGGCAAGACTTGAATAAATATCAACAGGAACAACACCTGCCCCTGACATAGCTGACATATAATGGACAGCATAAGGAAGCATAACATTTATTTTGTTTTTCCTACCGCTATTTATGATCCTGGGTATATTCAGGAATCCAAGATAGGTTCCTCCGCCAAAAATTAGAATAACAATTGTTACACTAATGATTTTTAATGCCAGGTTCTTATATTCATGGAATCCTGCAATAATAACTGTGAATATGGACCGTGATAATGTTATATCAGGAGTCCCGAAAGCTGAAATGATTATAACAGCAAATAACAATCCAATAATGGCCATTATTATCGAACATAAAACTGCTAATGACAGATACATATCATAACTGATATTAAGTCGTGTTTTCAGAAGTTCCTGCCGCAGGCTAAAATATTTGGTACGTCTCTTTTTAAAGTAACCGCCAAATAATTGGAAGGCATAACTCGTAATAAAATTAACTGCCATACAATTCTTGCCTCACAATTTTCATCAGTGTATCAGGTTCGCGATAATAGGTAACAACGATCTTGGCGACATCCTCATAGTGCTTTACATTTTTCATACGTGCCCATTCAAGGATTTCCTGCCTTCGTTTTAATTCGTCCTTAAGATATGCTTCATCCCATCCTCGGTTGTGCATAATAGTTTCGAGTACGTATGATCGGCCTGAATAATTGTATTCGTCTTTTGATGCCACCCAGGTAAACACTTCGTTTGTTAATAATTCCCCTGTCCTTGGATCAACACCAACGATCTCAGTTATTGATTTTGCACGTCTTACTCGTTCTTCACCGATCCTTACCTGCACCTGGACAATTACAATATCAAGGGCCTGAAGCATGATCCTGGGAACATTGATGGGTGGATTTTCAAGTCGATGAACAACTGAGGTTACAGAATCCGCATGCATAGTTGAGAATGTGGTATGGCCGGTACTCATGGCCTGGAACAGTACATAAGCTTCAGCTCCTCGTACTTCACCAACTACAAGGTATTCAGGACGTTGTCTCAAAGCTGCCCTTAACAGATCATACATATCAATACCCCCCGTTTCTCCTCCTGTAAAGGTCTCACGGGTCACACCGGCAATCCAGTTGGGGTGTGGAATATTTAATTCCCTGGTATCTTCTATTGAAACGATTTTGGTTTCAGGGGGAATAAATAGTGCAATAGCATTCATTGTTGTTGTTTTTCCAGAGGCAGTGCCGCCAGCGAAAATTATATTTCTGTTATTCTCGGCTGCGAGCCATAGATATGCCACTGTGGCTGTGGAATATGTATGAAAATCAATAAGATCTGGTGGTGTAAGCGGACTTTCCTTGAATTTTCTTATCGTGTAGGAACTTCCTCGTGTGGTAACTTCTCTACCCAACGTCATCTGTATCCTTGAACCATCTGGCATTGTGGCATCCAGCAGGGGATCTGCTATAGAGATGTGCCTACCGCATATCTGTGCAATTCTCACCACAAAAGCATCGAGTTCAATTTCATCCTCAAAAATGACGTCTGTTTCTATTGATTCGTATTTTCTGTGATATACAAATATTGGCGTAAATGGACCATCACAGGAAATATCTTCAAGATACGGATCATGCATCAATGGATCTATCTTTCCATACCCCATGAACTCGGAATAAACATGATACATTATTTTTGTGAATGAAAGCGTATCCAGTTCAATCTGATAATCCCACAAAATATCATTCGCTTTATCTTTCAGATATTTCTTTGCACCTTGGTCTTCTAACTCTTTGAGATTCACATCCAGGGTTTCTGAAAGTCTCATCTTCAATTCATTGAAAAGTTCCATTTCTCCAGTGGACAGTTCCGGTTCCAGGGCCTGATAAAGATACGTATGTGTTGTAGGGTTATATGAGACCCTGATATAAGCATACGGTTCATTGACTGGATAGAGTTTAACTTCATCATTGGAAGCGTCTTCACTCATAGTAAGATCAACCAGAGGACCATGCTTTTCAGGATTATAGTCTTCAAGAATAATCTTCTTTCTCTCAAATCGCCTGACAATACGCTGAATTAACGTTGGTTTCAGAGGTAATTTTATTATTTCGGGTTGGACCGGTTCCTCTTCTTCTATCTGTGTGATCTCTTTTAGGGTCTTCTCCCAGACCGATTCAACAGTTTCAGGAAGTACTACTCTTCTGTGCTCGATCACACTACTATCGCCAACACGGGATTTTAAATTATCGGAATCTATTTTTTCCCCGTCAGGGATAATAAAATCTGATAATAATCTATCATTCTCCTTTAATTCATGTTCCATAACTTTGATTTTTACATCTTCAGAATCTGTTGAATTATTTAATATTGGTCTGGAGTCATCCATAAAGGGTGTATTTTCAAAGGGTTTCAATTTTTCTTTCAAATCGTTCTTATTTTCACCCTCATTATTTTCATACATAATTCATCCGTCCAATTAAAACTATTAAATTATTTTAAGGTTGCTCTTTGATATTCATTATAATAATTTGAACTTTATGCGATGACGGTCCTATGTCTTTTACGACACCTCTTATAGGAATATAGAAACCTCTTTCTCTAAGGGCTTTTATGTCCCTTTTGATTGTGCTATAACTACTCTTCAGAAGTTTTACAAGATCTTTAATCGTAAGTAAGGCATTCTGCTCCCTTGCTTCTTGTGTTATTCTTAAAAGAATATGTTGCCTGTAAGCTGATATGCCATATTTCTCATATACTTCCATATCTTCGGGAACATCCAATGTTAGGATAACTTCTTTATGCTTCGCGTCGAGAATTGTCTTCTCTGGCCCCTCTTCTTCTGAGATCGCAAGATAAAGTATCTGACCATCACGAATATTAGAGTTACTATTCTGGAAAAAATCGTTGCACAATTCAAGGATTGCATCTGCAGTAATCGGTGCAAAATTGAATCCATTCATTAAACGAAGGCGAAACATTTGCTCCTTCGTCATTCCATTCTTTAATATGTATACATCTTTCATATTGACCACTACAATTACATTTTATTTATAGGGTCATATGAACCAAACAGACTTTCTGGGTTTCATAGGCTTTTGAAATCTTGTAGTATGTAAAAACCCTGAAACTCGGCAGTGTCCTAATTTAGAATACTTAATTGAAAATTAAAAAATTGCTCCCAATTCCATTGATGATCCGCCAAACCTTCCAACATTGCAGGAGTATCAGTTTTTGTCAACTTATCCATAAAGTTCCAATAAAAATGAAACAATTCGAAAGAATTTATGAGTTTTGGCTTCTTTTTCGAAAAGCATTTTGTTTCTCTAACTAATCTGCCCTGCCTTTCACGACAAATACTATTCATATTTTCGATATCTGTCGTCTCGATTTCATCTATCTTAAGAGTTCCATAAATGACTTTTTTGATTTTATCAACAACTCTTCCTCCCTCCCTTATTTTGATAACTTGTCCATAGTCAACACATGTCTCTGCATAATACTCAGGAATAGTATTTGTATAGTCATCATGTCCATCAGAAAATATTTCAATTTTCTTATCTGGAAAAGGTAATTGTACCCTATCAAAAACTTTTTCAAATAATTTTTCACATGTTTTTTTTGTTCGTTTCCCAATCTCATAAGCAACGATGAGATATGACCCTCTCGTCATGAAAGTGAATATCCATGCATCACCTTCGATATCTGAATTAGGGCTTCCGGGCTCAACGTTTTTTTGTTTTTTTTTACGAATGTCCACATTTCGTCAACCTCAAATTGTCCAAGTTTTACATCATGAAGAAGAATAGAATTTACTAGTTCAGCATGCAAGGCAAGATCTTCAATTAGATTTCCTATTGTATCCCTATGGTGGCCTGTTATTCGTTCAATCGATCTGATGCCATTTTTCTCTACAAGGTGTTTGCAGATGTTGATTATCTCGGGTTTCGAAAGATGTTTATGATATAATGGAGTTCCCTTAGTCTCCATGAAAAAGGTCTTGCAGTGATGACAATAATATCTTTGATGACCTGTGCTGTACTTACCACGTTTGATTATATCTTTACCTTCTTCTTTTAGATAATACGTGCATTTCTCATTCTGGCATATTACTTTGATTTCTCCACGGGGTCGAGCCATATTTATCACAAATATAGTATATGATTTTATATTATATTAAGTATCGTAATTAAGGACACTACCTGAAACTCAGGGTATAACAGATCATATTTGGTCGTAGAAGGAATTATTGATGCTTAAAGCAGGGGGTATCAATTATATATTAGGACATTACCGATTATTTAGTGAACACAATATTTTTCACATCATGCAAAACAATATGGCATTTTTTGCATTCAGGATATAAATCATGGATTAACTTTTGATGCGGCAACCCATGGCAGGATTCGCATGTGGGTAAGTAACCATGTTTTGGATGGCAGTAAATACAATTCAGATCGTCATGTTTCGTATTGCTTGAACGTAACTCGGAATCAATAGCTTCATGACAAATTGCACAATCATTTCTTGTAATACTTGAGGGGATATTGATAACAGCCGGATCATGAGCAGGATGACATCCAAGACATTCGCTATTTGTCATATCTGAAGCATGAGGGATATGACAATCCATGCATTCGGGGATCTGCTCATGGACGGGGTGACATTCTGAGCAACCTAAGGCTGTATGTTTTGTGTTCCCCTGCTCCAGTACATCACTCACCACTTCATGACAGACAGCACAGTTTTCACCGGCAATACTTTCAGGGTAATCGATTTCCTGGGGCATATGTGCCGGATGGCAGTTCAGGCATTCACTATATGCCATCCCCCTGGCGTGCGGCGCATGACAGTTGGTGCATACCTCGATCTGTCCATGGGTCTGGTGACAGTAATTACATCTCAGATCAGCATGTCTACCCGGATTATCAAAGAACTCCTCAATTTGCCCGGGATGACAGAGGGAACAGGAGCTTTCTAAGTCTAGGCTTATTGTGATACTCATAGGAGCATGTTTATCATGACATTCCCTGCAATCTTGAAGCTGTGTGCCGTGGACAAGTTCATGGCAATCAGTACATTTTGGCTTTAGACCGTGCCGGATATGACAGAGGGTACAACCTTTATCGTGTCCCCTGCCTTCCTGTGATATGGAAGTGAACGCCTTGATATGGCATTCTCCACAGGTTTCATCGGAAACACTCAAATACTCAATAATCGGAGCGGCTGCCGCCGGAGGTGTTGCTTCTATTGGCATTAGTTCGGGTTCCTGGGGTGTGGATAAACACCCGGACCCGATAATAATGAACAGTACAATGGCTACTCCAAACAATGCCTTCTTCATCATAATCATTGTATTACCTTTACAAGTGAATGCTTTAAATAATTCATTTCTTATAACGAATCCCTTTCTTGAATATCTTTTGCTCACCATCTTTCATCTTCACAATGAATTCATCAGTTTTACCGCCATTTATATTCAGGTATAACCTGGTTTTTTCATCGTTAAGTTCCAGAGTAAGATCATTTACATCAGTGGATACTTTTATGATCTTGCCGTCATCGATTTTTTCGATGTTGGCTGTTTTTGCCCAATCAATACCATAATTCTGTTCCAATTGTTCTAGGAGTTTTTCGCTATCGATTCCTGGAACTTCATTAAAGTTAAACAAATATCCACTCTTCCTTAGCAGAAGCATCAAACCAGCAAGACCTGCCCCGGTACCAATTACTATTAAAGTTATCGGCATAGATTCCTGTTCAGCTTCGGTTGGTATTTGTATCGAGAAAACGGCTTCATTCACAGGACCCCATTTATTGTCACGTTCCATTGCACGAATATATATGGTATGGTCACCTAGTTCAAGTCCGGTGGTATCAATGGTAAATTCAACCTCTTCCACCTGCTCGTCGAATGTTCCATCCAGGGGCATAAGCTGCGTACCTGTACCTGGCGGACCTTCAACATCTATGAAATATTCTATTGTTTTCACTTTCATCTTCCAGCTGGACATGGCAGCAGCATTCACTGTCACTGTCTCCCCGAATGTGACGACCTCTGAAGACATATTGATCGAGACAATATAGGGTATGTCAGGTTCGAAAATATTGATCACATGGAGTCCGGGATAATCTGCTGCATGACACCGGTTGCAATCTTCAATCTGGCCGTGATTCTCGTCACTTAGATCCACTGCACCATAGGTTGGCAATTCCATATATGTATGGCAATCCTGACACTGCCTGGGATACAGGTAATCAGCAGGATGCCGCTCAGGGTCAACTCCTTCTCCGTGGCAGGCCCAGCAAGCCTTATTGATATCATCGGTAAGGTTGACCTTGCTTGTTGCATTGGCATTGAGCTGGCTATGTCCGCCTAATCGGCTCTGTATCGCATCTACTGATGATATCCCAAACCCATTACTTACATCATGACATTTTACACAGTCGGACCCTCCATCCTTACCTTCGTTCAATGTTGGTACATGGAATGTATCAGGAGATCCACCTATGGAAAAGTTATCGTTAATATGGAGCTGACTGGTGTTATACCCTCCCACCTTCTCATCATCATCAATATCTGCTTCCATAAGCCTGTCTGAAAAAACCCTGACCTCAGTAAGGCTCACAATGTCGGTATCAAATCCATGAAATACACTATCTACTTTAGCTGTTAAGATGACAAAATCATCGATGTTATGATTTTCAGATGAAAGGTCATACTCAAATTCAATAATTTCTCCTACTCCGTATACACTATCCTCGATCACACTGCCGTCTTTGACCAGGGTTATATATGCTTGTTTACCATTAATATCCACTTCATTAGCTGTTAATATATAGTTCCCGTCAACATCCAGGGTCTGGTTATAACCTTCTATTAGCATAAGTTTTCTTGGCATAAGGGTCACCTTATCTTCGGTGTCCTCGTCTGAGAAGTCCAGTAATTTCTCCAGATAATATATGCGGTCTTCATCCTCATCCAGTACAAGATATTTCTTCTTGTCAACAGTGTAGTCATCCATATGGCAGGCCCAGCAGGCAGGGTCTTTATCTTCGGGATGAATGCGTTTCCATGATCTTCCTTCCACCTTTACCAGGCCTATCTGCTCACCCCTGAATACCGCAGTAAAATTCAATTCAAGCACTACCAGGTCATATTCCATATCACCGTCCGGATTAATGAAATCACCTTCATAGGTGAAGTTATTATCGGCAGATACCACTATTTCCTCAAGTATTGTATCATTGTGGTATAATCGCAGGAAAGCATTGTCACCATTAATACCGATATCTTCAAATACAAGGAAGTACCGGTTGCCAAGGTGCCATTTATCGCCGACTAACAGTGTTATTTCCAGTTCTTCATCTGAAAGCCTGGATATGTTCGTCGTTGGATCAGGTGCATTACCCCATTCTTCTGCATTGTCCTCATCAAGGTGGCAGTAGATACAGCTTGTTGTATTTATCAGATCATCAGTGGAACCGTAATGGGATACCAGTGATGTGCTGGAAGGTATAATGTCATCATTGTTGCTCATTATACTGTTTAAGTGGCATGCTATACAGTCAACTGACGTACTTATATTTTCGTCAATCTCATCAACATATCTGAAATGCTCGTATATCATTGGTTCATTGAAGATAGATTGATTAATGTTGTGGCAGTCCTTGTCAGCACAGTTTCTGGGATTATTATAATTAAGTGGATGACCACTTTCAAGCTGAGCTGCATCTGATCCATCACCATCGCCGTGACATGCCCAGCAGCGCACGTTATCTGAACTTCTATTTTCACTCAGTTCATTGGTAGCAGCTCTGTTAAGGTCATAGTGTATTGCATCTGATTTGTTCATAGCCTGAACGTCAATTTGGAATTCTGCTGGTACGGATCCGCCTATATCATGACATTCTACACAATATTTTCCGCCACCTGCCGCTACTTTATGCACGAATTCAGTGGTTGTTGCGGTTGTGGAGAGTAGACTGCCATGACAACCTTTGCAAACGACATCGTTGTAGTTACTACTATTGATTGATGAGTGATTGTACCAGCCCTGACCTGTACCATCCCATGATGTACTGTTGTTTGTATTGTTGTTGAATATAGTCGGTGGAACCGGGGATCGTTTCGTGCCATTGTAGTAGGATGAACTGGAATTGTGACAGATAGAACACCAGTAACTATTGCTGCTGACATCGAGACTGACATTGCGATCATTATCACCCTTTACACTGTCTATAAAACCTAATGCACTGGTATTGTGTTTGGTATCATTGTGGCAGAACTCACAGGCTCCGTTGCTGTCATTCCAGTAGTTAGTCTCATTCCACCTGCTGCCGCTTGTGGGAGCTTCGCTGTGGCTGAATCCGTAATTCTCGTCAGGTACTTTTGGTATTGTTACATTAATGTTAGTATCAACTGCACCTGATGAATGGCAGGTGTAACAGTCAACCGCACTGCTATTCGACGTGTTGTACGTGTCGTCCTGCTGCAGGTACTTGACGCCATGTATATCACGGGCTTCGGACAGGTGACATTCACTGCAGTTTAATGTGTTGTTGTGCCTGGCTTTAGGCGTGGTAAATGACATATAGGTGCTGTAATTGGTAGAGTCATGACAGGAAAGACAGATAGCACTGTCTTCAGTACCATTGATCATCAGGTCGGGTTTTGTAAGACTGGCGTTATGCATCCAGCCGCCATTATGACAGGTCGCGTTTGTACAGTTCGGAGTGGAATCATATCGGCTGTGTCCGGATATGTTTGCATTGAAAGTTTTGTTAGTCATGATGCTGTCAATACCGAATTCGTTGCCTCCGTTCTGGTGACAGTAACTGCAGTTCACCCCTCCGGCCCAGATACGGAGATCGCTGGAGTCACCCACAACACTTCGTTTCTTACCGTAGTGCGAGACCAGCGAATACCAGCCGGTACTGTTTATACCCTGGATCGGTGGAAGATTGGAAGTGACTTTCATCCCGGTGAGGTTATGGCAGTTCCTGCATGAGGTGAGATTATCTGAAGTATTACCTGCTTTGAGCTTGCTGGCCTGTGCAAAGTGCTGCACTACATCAGGGGCCCAGACTAACACCGAGGCATTTACTGAACTGGATACGCCCACCATGTGGCATTCATCGCAGGTGAATGGATTGGGACCTGGCAAATTGTTATCTGAAGTCCTGACCCGGTCAGCATGGTCGGTATAATTGCCTGGAGCGTTTGAATCGTTCATGTGGCAGAGCCAGCAGATCTTGTTGACATCTGAAGTGTTTGATGAATAGGGATTGGATATTGCGGCATAGGTTCTGACATTGGAATGGATTGAAAAGGTACTGTTCAGGGCAGTGACATTGATACGGGGTGCAACATCGCTGGATATATCATGGCACCAGGTACAGTTGGCACCGAAGGTACCTTCCGCCACCCGGTGCGGGAATTCTTTGGTGGTCTTTTCAACCAGTAATGAACCGTGACAGGGTCCGCATGCATTGTCGTTATAAGAGATCAGGGAATGGTTATAATAATCAAGGGAGACACCCTGCCAGTTGGTACCATTGGTGATTTCGGGGGCTATACCTACCAGGCTGAAAGCGGCAATCATGGAATCGTAATTGGAATCGCCTTTGTAGTGGCAGCCCGAACACCAGGTGTCATCACCTATTGAAATGTTCTTGACATTACCGCTACTGATACTTGTGATACGGCCGAGAGCTGAAACAGAGTGTTTTGTGTCGTTGTGGCAGTATTCACAGGCTTCATTGGTATTGTTCCAGTATGAACCCAAAGTGACATTGGCCCACCTCAATCCATTATTAACCTGGCTGTGTGTGAAGTTGAAATCGGTCTGCATCGGTACCTTAGGACGGTCGGTTGCCGTGATGTTGGTGCTGAGGTTATTGGAAGCGTGGCAGTCCTGGCAGTTGACGGCAGAGATGTTGAAAGTACTGTACGTGTCGTCCTGCTGCAGGTACTTGACGCCATGTATGTCACGGGCTTCGTACAGGTGACATTCGGTGCAGTTCAGTGTATCGTTGTGTCTATTTTTTAAACCTGTTATGGATGTGTATGTAGTATAATTACCTGGACCGTGACAGTTCAGACAAACCTGACTGCTGGGCTCACCACCCGTATAATTAGTAGTTAGATCTGGTTTATCGAGACTTTCGCTATGCATCCATCCCTCGTTATGACAGTTTACAGATGTACAGTCAGGCGTCGTACTATTATAATGCAGACTGTGATTATTGATAGAACTATTTAATTCCGGATTTGACATGGCTACATCAAAAGAAGTACTCTCGTTTTGGTGGCAGTAACTACAATTTACACTCTCGTTGGTACCGGTCCTAAGATTACCAGCACCGATACTGCGCTTCCTGCCGTAGTGGGCTATCAGGTAACTGGCATTGCTCTGATCCTCGGGGTCCGTGCCAGAAGGAATCGTGACATCAAGTTTCATCTCGCTCAGGTTGTGACAGATCTCGCAGGAACTGAGATTATCTGAAGTATTACCTGCTGTGAGCTTGCTGGCCTGTGCAAAGTGCTGCACTACATCAGGGGCCCGGACTAACACCGAGGCATTTACTGAAGTGGATACGCCCACCAAGTGGCATTCATCACAGGTATAGACGGGGATGCCATTGAAATCGCCCAATCTGTCAGCATGGGCTTTCTTGTTTATTTTGTCTGTATACTGACTGTTGTTCATGTGGCAAGCCCAACATATCTTGTTGGTATCGTTTACATCATCTACGTCGGTTATGCTGTCATAGGTGCTGATATTCTGGTGTACAGAGAGTGAATTGTTCACTATACTGAAGTTGACCTTTGGGGATTGTTTACTTATGTCATGACAGCCGATACAGTCAGGACCCCCTGCCGGTTGTACATCGTGCCCGTGCCCACGGGAAAGTGGAAGTGCTAGTCCTGAGAACGGTTCAATGTTGCCCTTATGGCATGTATCCAGACACCGGGTGTTGTTTCCTTCGGCAACGAAAGAAGCATGAGCGTGGATTGTGGGACCCTCACTTGCACCAGTGAGAGAGTGGCATTTCGTGCAGTCCGGATTTGAGTTCCATGTGTGAACCCCAAAACGATCTGTGATGTTTATTTTTAACGGGCCTGCAGTATAATCTATGGTAAAAATGACATTGGTGTGACACACGAGGCAACCAGTCTGATTCGTGGGCCTACTGCTTGTCGCATTCCATGTCATAGTCCTGTGAACGTTGTCATTTAGCATCATATCGCCATCTAAAACCACATTTAAATAGTTTTTTGGCAAATTGAGCATTGGAAGCTGCTTTTTATGAAATTTTAATGAGGCAGAGAAATGGCAGTAATAGCATTTAATTCTTGTAACTTCGTGCGCACTTGGATATAAACCAGTTACGTCATAAAGATTATGACATACGTTTGGACCGCACCCGCCATCTGCCTTCTCTTCATTAACAATTTTTGAATGACAATTGATGCAAACCTGATTAGGATATGCCACTCTTGACAGGTTAGATGCTCCAGCCCATCCATCACCTGTGTTTGGGTTTGCATGTCTGGCATACATATCCCCACCGAAATCCGGACCTGGTGGATCAGTTCCAAAGCCAGTGCGGGTCGTTAACGTGTCCAGTTTGTGCGTCATATTCGAACCATACGGCGCTAGAGTGATATTGTCGTCCATCATGGCATAACCACCCGAAGCGTTTTCATATCCCTCCTGGATCTCAGCTGCGGTTTTTGTGTGGCATTCAGTGCACAGGGGCGATAACGTATTGCTATTACTGGATGTGTTGTCAGTGCTATGGATCGTTGTTTTGACATTATAGGAACCTGTGTACAGTTTGGTTCCTGTGTATGTCAGGGTGTTATTGTTGTGACACTGAAGGCAGGACAATACCGGGAATTTATGTAATGTTGTATCCATTTCATCATGGCAGTTCTCACATCCTCCGGTCTCATTCCTATCAAGAGACTCATCGTGGATACGCCCACCTGCATGGCAGCTCTGATTTGTGCAATTGATTACACTGCTGTGATTTTCCATGGGATCATTGGTGACAGAAAAATTAATGGAACTAAAAGCAACTGAAGTGTTGTGGCAGTACATACAGTAGGCAGAAGTGTTGTTCAAGACAACAAGGTCATCTCTCTTTTTGCCGTAATGGGAAGACAATGATAATTTTGTGTAGTTGGTATCAGGTTCTGAATAATCAGCACGCTTCATCTCGGTCTGGTTATGACACTCAATACAGGATTCAGTTGCATTTGCAGCGGTAGTTACCGCCGCAATATTATCGCCGGATTTGAAATGTTCCTTTACCACTGGTGCGCTGCTGACATTTTCGTATGCAACCGTTCCGTTATGGCATTCGTAGCAATTGTAAGGATTTTTCTGCCTGTCAGGATGTGAATCAGGTTTGCTACCGTCACTCTGGTGGCAGCCCCAGCATATACTGTTGTTGGCATTGCCTTCACCGGCAGCAATAGCATTCATGTTGTTGTTTAACTCGGCATGAATGTTATCGGACTGGTTCATGGCTGATACCGATACATTATATGATGATGTCTCATTTGCAACATCATGACACCCTATACAATCAGGGCCACCCTCTGCTGCCGCACTGCCCGAAATCGAATATAGTAATAAAAATAAAATTAATATGATTATAAGATTATACTTGAACTTGGGACAAGACAACAAGTCAGCAAATTTTCGGTATGTTTTTGGCTTCATAATCATTAATCTCAGTAAATCAATTTAAAATATATATACATGTCCATTTTCAAAGATCGTTACAATTCGTGATGGTGAAATTTAATAAGTTGATTTTTCCCTTAATCTAACTGTTGGAATATATTAGAGCTGTCCTGTGATATCCACTTTAAGCTATGAAAATATATTTATTGTCCATAAAGATAATTAACTACTTATAGATAACGATTAATTCAGAATATAACTTTTATGCTAAATGATATTCAATCAGCTTGCAGGGAACTTATCCGGTTGATACTCAATAATGAAATTCAAAACGAACTGGAACTTAATAAAATTAAAAAAAAGATCAGTGCCAAATACCGTTTGAAGAGTCTCCCAGGCAATTCTGAGATTTTAGAACTTGTCCAGCCTCATGAATATGGTAAGGTAATTGGAATTTTGCAAAAAAAACCTGTCAGGACCATTTCAGGAGTTGCGGTAATAGCTGTTATGACCTCCCCTGCCCCCTGTCCCCATGGGATTTGCCTGCCCTGTCCTGGCGGAGTTGATTCCGAATATAATTCGCCACAGAGCTATATGGGGCATGAACCTGCTACCATGAGGGCAATACAATATGATTATAATCCATACACCCAGGTGGCTAACAGACTTACTCAGCTAAAAAAGATCGGACATCAGGTGGATAAAGCAGAACTTATCATAATGGGCGGGAGTTTCACTGCCAGGAATATTTGCTATCAGGAATGGTTTGTCAGACGATGTCTGGAAGCAATGAATTATTTTGAGGTAAGTTCAGATAGCAATACATTCAGGTACATAGAGGATGTCCAGGCAGAAAATGAGACAAGTCCTGTGCGCAATGTGGGGATGACCTTTGAGACCAGACCTGACTGGGCAGGGCCCCGGGAGGTTGACATGATGCTGAAACTCGGAGGGACCAAAGTGGAACTGGGAGTCCAGAGTCTTTATGATTTTGTCCTTGAGAAAATCGAGCGCAGGCATACAATCCATGATACAGAGCAGGCAAATAAGATTTTAAGGGATTCCGGTTTCAAGGTGGGCTTCCATATGATGCCGGGCCTCCCGGGTTCATCTGTTGATATGGATCTGCGCATGTTCAAACATTTATTTGATGATGAGAGGTTCAAGCCGGATTATTTGAAGATCTATCCAACGCTAATTACGAAGGGCACTGGTTTACATAAACTATGGAAGTCAGGTAAATACGAAGCTCTGGAACTTGAAGATGCAGTTGAACTGATCGCCGGGATAAAAGCTGTCCTGCCAAAATGGGTTCGGCTGCAGCGTGTCCAGCGAGATATCCCTGCCTGGCAGATCGAAGCAGGGGTAACTAAAAGCAATATAAGACAGTTGGCAGGGATCCGGCTTGCCCGGCAAAAAAAAAAATGCCAGTGTATCCGCTGTCGCGAAGCAGGCCATTTATCTCTCAAGGGTATTGAACCTGACAATATCCGGATGAGGTCTGAGTCTTATCAGGCCTGCGAAGGCGAAGAACATTTCATCTCATTTGAGGATCCTGAACAAGATGTACTGGTTGGTTTTATCAGGCTAAGATATCCTGGTAGACCCCATAGGCCGGAATTGATAAATGCAGCCCTTATAAGAGAACTGCATGTCTACGGGCCCCTGGTAAGTGTGGGTCAAAAAGCCAGGGAAAAAGAATGGCAACATAGGGGTTATGGTGAAGAGCTGCTTAAGGAAGCGGAGGAGAGGGCAAAAAATGCTGGTTTTGGTAAACTGTCCGTTATCAGTGGAATAGGTGTCAGGCCGTACTACGAACGATTAGGGTTTGTGCGGGATGGAGCATATATGTCAAAATTATTCTAAGTAAAAAAAATTAAAACGCTGAGGAGGAGATTCGAACTCCTGTGGCGCAGTGCACCACCGGTTTTCAAGACCGGCGCCGTAGTCCGCTTGGCTACCTCAGCACGTAAATTAATATTAGAGAGGATTCACTCCTCTCCGGATTCAATTGGTTCTTCAGATTGCATTTTTAGCATTTCTTCAGTATATACCTCTATGAACCTGACTTCTGTTATATCAGTATATTTTATTATTTCAAGCGCCATCTGGCCCTTTGAGACTATCCAGCTCTGGGAATAATTAAACTCGATAGGAACATTAACAGAGGCCACTGTACCTTCTATCTCAATATCCAATTCATGGCCGGTATACAATGTACCAAGACCTACTGCTTTGTTCTTTGTACCTTCGATAACTTCTAATAGCTTATAATCATAGGTAACGGTCTGACCTGCCATAAGGGAGTTGAAATCTATCCTTACATGACGACCCATTACCTTTGTGACTGTGCCATAACTTCCATCTATCTGGATCTGCATACCAACCTGGGGGGTCTGCTTAAATTTTTTTGTGGGAATGTCTCTTAATTTTTTAGGATCCCGATGCCCAAAACCCAACTCCGGAGGAACAGATACCGTTCCTTCATACCCTGCTTCATGTTGCTTTATATCTTCTTCAAGACCCGGTATTGTCTGGTTAGCACCTATAATTATTACGTCTCCGCCGTATCTTCCATTCTGGTTGAAGATACCATGAACTCTGGCAAGTTCTTCATTGGTTGTATCAAAAACCTTGCCATCCTCCAATTTACCAGTATATGTTACCTTAATAAAATCTCCGTCTTTGATTGTCATGATGATTACACCGTGGTCATTAATAGCGGCAGGGATAAAAAAAGTTTCCATACAAAGATTTTCTAAATCCCAAATTGAAAACACTTAAATCAATTATATTCATCATAGCATACTGGATATTTATGGAAGAGATAATGGAAATATATGAGAGAGTGAAAGACCGCATCAGCATTGAGGAGTTTCTGGCAAAAGTAGATGAAACTGAAAGCTTCATGGGAGGTCTGGCTGACAAAATCACTGCTGCCAGATTGGTAATTCACAATATGGGAGAAACAGATAACCAGATAAAGGTCAATCAGGTGACGCCCGATATATCAAACGTTACAGTGCTGGGAAAGATCATATCATGTTCTGATGTTCGGACATTTAACAGGGAGGATGGGTCTACGGGAAATGTTGCCAACCTTACTCTTGCAGATGAGACGGGTAGCATCAGGATAGTTCTATGGGATGAGGCATCAGACCTTGTAAAAGTCGGGGAAATAGTATTTGGGGATTCAATTAAGGTGTCAGGTTTTGTAAAAGAAGGACGAAATGGCCTTGAGATCAGTGTGGGCAGAGGGGGTATAATTGATAAACTAGCCATTGGTGAAGAGATAGATGTCAGGAAGGAACCGTATAAAATTGAAGAAATAAAACCTGGAATGAGTGAGATACATCTTTTGGGAAAGATCCTGGATATCTCAAACATCAGGACATTCCAGCGTAAGGATGGCTCAAACGGTAATGTCAGGAATATGACAATAGGTGATGCATCCGGTAAGATCAGGATCACATTGTGGGACGATCTGGTTAATAAAATTGATACGTTTGTGCTTGGAGATGCCATCGAAATATTTGGAGGTTATGCTAAGGAAAATACATTCAATAACCAGGTTGAGGTCAACCTTGGGAACAATAGTTCTCTTAGAAAAAGCAGTAAAAAGGTTGAATTCAATGAGGTAATCACTCAAATAACTGATATTGAAATTAATGAGTCATACAATATAGTAGGCAATGTTACCGGACTTGATGAATTAAAAGAATTCCAGAAAAAAGACGGGTCTACGGGTCGCGTGGTGAACATCCATATTTCTGATGACTCTGGCCGGATCAGAGTATCATTATGGGGAGAACAGACAGATATCTTACAGGAAATTGACCTGGGGACTAAATTACAAATCAATGACTGTTATGCAAAACCCGGATGGAATGACGAGATTGAATTAAGTGTTGGAGAACGTGCCAGAATAATAATATCAGAAAAATGATCTAACGTTTAGAAGCTTTTGATTTTTTGTATTTCTTTTGCTTCTTCTTTATCATTTTAGTTTTAATATCTGATTCAACTTCAATTATTTCTACTTTTTCCTCACGATAAAACAGCAGGCCCATTACTAATCCTAATACTACAATGAAAATAACTCCATAAAATTGGAATTCAGTAAGAGGACTGAACTCTGTATGTTTTAACAGGAACTTGTCTATTAAGTAAATGACGATTGTTGATATGAAAGCTATGAGAAGTGATAATTCAAATGCCAGAATTTTCTGTTTCATGCTTCTATCGTGTGTATTGGAATCCATGGACTTTCTCCTGTTTTTCAATTTTAGTTCTTCCTGCGAGCTAATATCTCTTCTGACATGCGCTTTTTTATCTGCATGAACTCCACATCAGACAAGCCCACAACCTCAAGTACACCATCTCGCAAGAAACAGGACTTTGTAATCTTACAACACCATGCCATACTACCAAAACATGTGCTGTCTCCATATTCCAGAGGAGTGCCCTGTACAAAGTCCAGTTTCAACCTGGCAAATTCTTCGGCTGTCATTCCGATCTGTTTAAGCGCACTGTGAACTGCACATGGTTTTACAGGTAAGCAGCAAAAAGCCAGTGCTCTTAAATCCCCGCCGCCGCAAATGTGTTTTGGTGAATTGTACCAACCCGTATCCATTTGATAACGTGTTATCTGATCTGCTAAAAATCGTATTATATTCGGCTCTTTCAGGACTGCCCTGGCTACTGACACCATGTCCGCGCCCCTGGAGAATAAAGACTTTGCAGTGGAAATATCCACCACAGAATTATTACCAATAATAAACAATGATGTATTATTCCGAATTTTTTTAATAACATTTGCATCTGCACCTCTTAGGCCCATGGCATCAACATGAATTATATCTGCTCCTGCTTCTTCTATTACCTCTGCTGCTTCCAGGTCGTCTACTACATTGGCCCTTATTTTTACAGATACTACTGCCCCGGTACTTTTTACGGCTTGAACAATCTCACTTAATGTTTCAAGATGTTCCAGCAGCGACTGCCCCGCCCCAAGTTCCATTATCTCGGACTGGCGGCAGTGGGCATTTATCTCAATACCTGCATTGCATTTTTTAGCGATCCTTGCTGCATCGACATAAGCATCGATACCAGCTGCCCTGACATTTACCATAACTGAGCAGTTATGGTTGTCTTCTTTCATAGCTTCCAGTTCAGAGGATAAGAATTCAAATGGTGAGTCGGTTACGAATTCACTGCGGCCCCGCTGGACTTCTCGTTTTGCGGCATCATTGGTCTTATCATCCAGGTTGTACCCTCCAAGAATGACCATTCCGGCATGGTCAGTGAATTGTTTGGCAAACCTGCTATCAGTAATTCCTGCCATTGGGGCAAGACAAACAGGATTTTTGGGGGTCAAATATCCGATCTTAAGATCGAATTGATCTATCATTTCAGTCAATATATTTCCTCAAAAGCAAATTATTAATGATAAATGTAATCATCGAGAGTCATTCTGATTGTTTTAAACTATAAAAGTTTTACTTTGAAAATTTATGGCGGTAATAAATTTACCATGAAAAGTCCAACCATGATTATCAGTATGAACAGTCCAATATAAACCGGTACACTCCAGGCCAGCACTTTACGTCCATCTAATACACTGATGGGCAGCATATTGAATCCGGCCAACAGCATATTGATTATTACTCCCCAACGTCCGATTTCCAGCATGATTCCTTTATCGGTTAATAGTGGCAGGAAAACAAAAGCCAGAAAGAGATTCATTAAGGGACCGGATGCTGCTACTTTTCCATACTGGCTCCTGGACAAGTGTGGTCCGAATATCTGTACAGCACCGGGTGCTGCGAACAGTATTCCTATCTGCCAGGCCATTAAAATAGCAAGAAGAAGCATATTTACACTCATCCTGAATTCTGCCCACGCACCATACTTTTGGGCTACGAACTTGTGGCCCATTTCATGGGCAATAAAGGAAATGCCTACTGTGACCAGTGATATTACCATAAGATCAAGAATAAACGGCCCGAATATCTGGCTGAATGAGGGTTGATGGCCTAATTTAATCCAGGCAATAAGAATGGCAAAAGCGTAAGAAATCGCGATCCATGCAATGAGCAGGTGCCGCAGTTCAGTACTGCTGGTGTTGAACAGAGCCATCTTTTTGGATTTTACAGTTTGGGAATGGATAAGGTCAATATTCTCAAGACGGGTTTGTTCAAATTCAGGCATCAACGAATCTATGATTATACTATGATTAAAACTTATCGAGATTATTGAGATCTATAAATTAATAAGGATGGTTGAGAATATTTACAGGAAATCTGTTAACGTCTTCTGGTTCATTCTTCTATCAAGAACCTGGGATATGTGACGCCACCCGTCAATTTTTGTATTAAGGCGCGATGACATGTCCACAAGTGCGTCTTCAATAGAATCATAATGCACGGGTGCTGACAACATAGCTTGACGGGCGGCTTCTCTTACCACCCAGACACCCAACGGTGCCCAGTACTCAGGTCTGATTTCCCGGATTGCGAATACACTTGCACTGTGACGTATCTGGGTTAGATGTTCAAGCACTGGCAGTCGTGCAGCATAATAGCCACCACCCAGGTTGGAATATCCTTTCTTACCCTTGAAATCCTCCCGATCTGCTTCCATTGTTGTGCTTCCACCAGACCACACCGCCTTTGGCAGCCATATCTCGATGAGCTCAAATGCAAATGAACCCGGGAATATCATTATCTCAAAATGGTTTCCGTGCAAGCTTCCACTATAAACCTGAATATCATTTACCTCTGGGAAATATCTGATCTCATCCAGGAGCATTTTCCCTATCATGTCATCTGTTGCAGTGATGGACCACCTGGTTGGTACGAGCTTTCTCTCCTTCCCCAACAGCCCTATAGAAAGCAGTCTGGTAATCTGGTCCATCGATATGTCAGACCTATATAATTCGTCCACAGCATCCACAGCTTTAGCATCAGTATCATATACTATTTTATCCACCTGTCTAGGTACAACAGGGTTCTGTGCTATATCCAGTTTTATGACCTCACCAGCCGGACCCATTGGTGAGAGTACACCATCGAAACGCAAATCCAAATGGGGAGCTTTGCGAAACCATACTTCTGTATCCACCGGTCTATCGGAAATTGAAAGTTCCTGGCTCTTCTGAAGCATTATATCGGGTGACTTGGCATCCGTTACTTTGAAGTGCATGTTTGACCTGACCAATGTGGATCGTAGACCAATGATATCACCAATACTCAATTGGTTCCATGAGCTGGGATCATCATAAATATGTGCTTCTTTTTCAGTAACATCTGGCGGCACTAAAGGACCTGCAGAAACATCCGGATATCCATAACGTCCGATAAACACAGAAGGAGGGGAAGCACCAAAGATATTGTTAGAGAGTTTTTGAATATTTCCCAGGTAATTAAACTTCTCAATTATGGGGCACAATGTACGTCCGCATAATCCTTTGCCCTTACAGGATATACACTGTGTTGTCATTTTATTTATTCAATTAGTAAAAGCATTTATTTGAAACCATATTTTCCAATCAGCGGTACAAATATTACTCCACCTTTTGGCTTCTTAATAACACCATTGGTTCTGATAACCAGGTATAATTCCTGAAAATAACCCCCTACAGGTATGACCATCTTGCCTCCTGTTTTCAATTGTTCCACAAGAACATCTGGTATTTCTGGTGCCGAACATGCTACAGATATCCTGTCAAATGGTGCCTGATCGGAGAGACCCTGGCTGCCGTCTTCCACGATCATTGTAACATTATCATATCCCAATGACAATAGATTTTGTCGGGCAAATTCTGCCAGTTCGGGTATACGTTCGATTGAAAACACATGGCCTTCAGGTCCAACTAATTCGGCAATTACCGCTGCATGATAACCACATCCTCCACCAATTTCCAGAACCTTTTGTCCGGATTGGAGGTCCAGATGGTTACACATTAAGCCAACCATATGGGGAGCCGAAATTGTCTGTCCGTGATCTATGGAAAGGGGATGATCTAAATAAGCATAGCGACGCTCATTTTCATGCACGAACAGGTGTCTGGGCACTTTTTCTATGGCATCCAGCACATGGTCAGATATTTCTGGATGCCGTGATCTGAGACTTTTTATCAGTCTTCTCCTTTCTTCTTCGAAATCCAGGATGCAGACCCCCTAGGCCTTATGATTGAACCACCTTGCCCGTGAGTTATCTTTCGATACGTTTTTTTCGGGCGGCTCAGAAATTCCACTCGTTCCATAGAATCAGCGAAAATGCGTTTAATGTATTTTGCCTGGGCAGAATTTCCTTCATCCCTAAGAAATCCACCTACCCTCAACTTAATCTTTTTGATCAAAAACCTTTCTTGCCCTTCTTTCAAGATTTCTCCTACATTGAATTCACGATCACCCGGAACTTCTATTTCAATTGATTCAGTCTGCCAGCCTTTGGTAATAGATATCTTGGCAATCACCTTATCAGTTGAACGGGCCCATACAGTCTCGATGTCATTGGTTATAGCTTCATCAACCCTTTTAATATCAGTTTCAATCGACGTTACTATAACAAAACTGGCTTCTCCTGTGGATTCGTCTTCCACAACAAATTCATCACCCACTGTTAATGCCTCGTCCGAATAAAGCGTTAATTTCCTGATAAAAGAGGATTCTCCTGAGCTCACTACTACCCTTACCTCTTTTTGTCTCTTTTTTTCAATATGATGCGGATGTACTGCATCGCATTGAGTGCATTTTATCAACATGCCGGGTTTTTCTTTAAGTATTGAATGAGGCACAGGTTCATCGGGTGAACAATCTGGACACTGTGCCTGGATAATTTCATGTACCATTGTATTTTCTTACCTCATACGATAATAGTATTATTAAATAGTAAATACTTCGATGTAAAAAAAAAACATTTCGCAACTTTTGACTGAATTTAGCATTGGTTATATATAAGTGTTGCATGTTGGTTCCCTATCCATGAAAAAACCTTTATTGTAAGTCTTATATTTCATAACCAACCTGGACAGGAGTCACTTCATGCCTATAATCACTTTATATTACAAAGATATCGAATCTCTTACAGGTATCGATCGAGAGACATTTATTAAACGTGTGCCTATGATAGGAGCCGATATCGAACGTATCGAAGATGACCATATTGACATTGAATTCTTCCCTGACAGACCTGATCTCTATAGTCCTGAGGGGGTTGCAAGAGCAATGAGAGGTTTTCTTGACATTAAAACCGGCCTTCCTCAGTTTACGGTAAAAAAGTCTGATATTACAATCACACTGGACGAAGATATAAAGAAAATCCGCCCGATTCTAGGTTGTGCCGTAGTCAGAGGACTTGAATTTGATGATTATAGTATAGAAAGTCTAATGGGTCTGCAAGAAGACCTTCATTGGGGGCTGGGGCGGGACAGGAAAAAAGTATCTATTGGTGTTCATGACATCAGTAAGGTAAAACCTCCTTTCAGGTATGTAGCTGCTGATCCTGGTTTTAGTTTTGTACCTCTGGAATTTGATGTACCTATGAGCATGGAAGAGATACTAAAAGGACATCCAAAGGGCACCAAATACGCTCACCTTATGGATGGATTCGATAAATACCCCCTGATCCTTGATGCAAACAACCAGGTCCTCTCATTCCCACCGATAATAAATGGAGAACTTACAAAGGTCAACCATGACACAAGGGATCTTTTTATTGATGTGACCGGCCTGAACAAGAGTGTCTATTCTGCACTCAATATTGTAGTGACATCACTGGCAGAACGGGGCGGTTCTATCGAGCAGGTAACAATTAATAACAGTATCGAAGGTACACAGGTAACACCTGATCTGACACCTGATACGTGGCAGCTGGATGTGGAAGATGTGGAATCCCTCATAGGTATTAAATTATCACCCCAACAGATCGTACAACAGCTCGAACGAATGAGATTTGGGGCTTCGATAGAACAAAATCACATCAAAGTCCAATCTCCTGCATACAGGGCAGACATCCTTCATACCTGGGACTTGCTGGAAGATATTGCTATTGGATATGGATATGATAATATTACTCCAAAAATCCCAAAAACCGTTACTGTAGGGCAGCAGCACCCAATTTCAACAAAAAACAGTGAGATCATCCAGATAATGATAGGGCTTGGGTTTTACCAGGTCATGCCTTTCACTTTAGTGAGTGAAAAGCTGCATTATGAAAATATGCTTCGAATCCCTGATCTAAAAGCAACTCCGATCAAACACCCAATAACCAAAGACCAGACAATGGTAAGAACCACCATCCTTCCTAACCTGATGGAAATTCTTTCCTTAAACCAGCACCGCGAACTTCCTCAGCGTATTTTTGAAGTGGGAGATGTGGTAGTTGAAGGCTCTACTTTGCAGCATTTAGCAGGAGTTAGCATCCATCCGACCGTCAATTACACAGAGATACGGGCAACTGTTGATGCAGTGATGCGTGAGCGTGGGATGGAATATTCAATTGAAAGGACAAATGACCCTGCATTTTTAGAAGGCAGGCGAGCAGCTATACTTTCTGAGGGTAAGGAGCTCGGTGTACTGGGTGAAATGCATCCTGATGTCATTTCCAATTTTGGACTTCAGCAGCCTGCTGTAGGATTTGAGATGGTGGTATGAAAGTCATTGATATTTCAATGACAATCCATCCTGAAATGAAGATTTATAATGGAGATGTTGCCCCCAAAATAACAAGACTCTCTAAGATCGAAGATGGGGATTCCTACAATGTTTCTAAAATTACACTGGGAAGTCATACAGGCACACATGTGGATTCGCCACTGCATTTTTTCTTAAATAAAACTGGAATAGATGAATTACCTTTACAGGGACTGGTAGGTCCGGCTAGAGTAATAGATATTTCCGGGCTTAAAAGACCAATCGAAGCCCATGAACTTGGAAGTCTGGAAAATGTGAAGATCATATTATTAAAAGGGAGTAAGGCACATCTTACCATTGAAGGGGCCCAAGTTCTTATAGAAAATAATGTCAGGACCATTGGCACAGAAGCATTATCAATAGCTGTGAACGAAGTGGAAAACGAAGTTCACCGAATACTATTAGGAGCAGAAATAATTATTATTGAAGGACTTGACCTGACAAATGTAAATGAAGGAGATTATTTCCTTGTATGCCTTCCTCTTAAGATAGCAGGCTGTGATGGAGCACCAGCCAGAGCTGTATTGATCTCAGATAAATAAAATAAGAAGTATCCGGTGTTTAGCCGAATACTAATACTGATCTTGTTGTTCCCAGTACCAATTTGCTGGCATCCGGGATCATATCAAGGGAGACGAAGAACAATCCATATGCACTGTCAAGATGATATTTCGCTAATTCATTACCATCAAGGTCATACATTCTTAAGTCCCGATCCTCACTGATCACAATATACCTGGAATCTTCAGATATACCCAAGACCCCAACATCGGTCAATGATTTCTGCCATTTTACGTTACCATTTTTGTCAAATAATTGGACCATATACACGAACGAGGGGATATTAGCCCTATTAACTGGTTTAGTGAGGATATAATCTCCACTTTCCGGGATCTCAATTTCGATAGTATCTACAGTTAGTTCCTTCACCCAGTTACTGTTGCCATATTGGTCATAAGAATGGAGCTTATTGTCTTCAGTAAGTGCATACATCTTTTCACCGTTCTCAGACATTTTAATATCGATAACACTTGACCCCAGGTCCTTTGAATAAAGGTTTCTCAGATCATTACTTACATAATGTATCTTTCCTTCATAGGTCCCGATAAATAGATTTTTTCCATTGGCAGTATAATCAAATATCAAATTTTTTGCAGTTGATATTCCCAGATCCCAGTCCCACAATTCAGAACCTTTCTTATCAATTATTGATACATGTGGTTTTTTCTCGCTCGACTGGATTACATTACCATTTTCCAGTATAGCTATCTGGTGGACTATTCCGGTTGCATCATATGATACAAGGCTATCTCCATTGGTATCATATAACCTGACAAAATTCTCATCAGCCACAGCTATGTATTCGCCTGAACTTGATAGTGAAATTAATTTTCCGTTTTTCCAATATAGATTAGTTAATATGTTCTTTGTGGGTGTTTTTATTATAGCTTTATGAAGAGAAATTCCTCCATAATAATCTCCATTATCTGAAATAGTCACATCAAACGCTTTAAATCCAAGTTTATTTGTCCAGGATGGAGCATTTAGCATTTGGACTGGGTCAATTGTGGCTGAAACTGTAGGAGTTTCAGTCGGTTTTGGAGGGGAAGTCCCTGAAGGAGGGGGAGTTGATACTTCATACTGCTCTGCACATCCAGAAAAGCCAATGACTAAAATCGTTAGAATTATACCATAAATAAATAATTTTTTCATGACTGCCACCTTATCAAAATACAAGAATATGTACCTCGGTAATATTATTGAACTCTTTAGTTATTATAGTTTACATAACATATAATTTATGTGTATCAATTACCAAATATTTTCAAAAAGCTTTACCGTAACCAATATATAGAACCACAAACATGTGGAAAAACCCATAAATTATGATTTATTACTGTAAAGTTTAATTACATGGTTTCAATTGAGACCGGCGGAGGAAGCGTTAGATGTTGAAAGTTAAGAACCTGGTAAAGGACTATGATGTAGATGATGCTAAGGTTAGAGTACTAAATGGTGTCAGTTTTGAGGTTAATGATGGTGATATATTAGGGATCATGGGACGAAGTGGTGGCGGAAAGACCACACTAATGAAGGTGTTAAGAGGCGTTGAGAATTTTGTTGAAGGTGAGATCGAAATTGATGGACTTACCATTACCCCGGATTCTTCATTCCAGGATATTAGAGCACTAAAAGATATAACTGCTATACATCTTCAAAGAAATTTTGGTCTCTGGACTGGTTCTGCAATTGAAAACATTATAAGACGTATATATTCTCTTAAAGTAGGGCAAGAAGCCCTTCCTCATAGGGATCACCCGGATTTTGATGTACTGTATGCCGAGAGTATGGAATATCTCAAACTAGTGGGCCTTGATCATAAGGCCGAACATTTCTCATCTGTGCTCAGTGGTGGTGAAAAACAGAGATTATTGATAGCCCGGCAGATTGCTGCCAAACCCAAGCTTTTATTACTGGACGAACCCGCAACCATGACCTGTCCCGCAACCAAACAGGAAGTGCTGGACACAATAAAAAAGGTTCATCAGGAAACCGGGATCATGACCATAGTTGTCTCACATCTCCCTGAGATACATGGTTATCTTGCAGACAAACTAATATTGCTCGAAGACGGTAAGATCGTGGCCCAGGGTGAACCAAAAACCATAATTAAAGAATTCCTTAAGGACATTCGACCCATAGTACCACTTCCTGACATAAAAGAAAAAATTCCTGTTATTAAGGTTGAAAATGTGAGTCAACGGTATTATTTGATACGCCAGGGAGAGGTACTGGATATTGAAGATATGAGCATTGAATTCAATAAAGGCGAGATCACTGCAATCATAGGACCCAGCGGCGGAGGTAAGACCACATTGCTTCATGCCATGGACGGGCTCATTTATCCTGATGAAGGTGAGATAAGCTACCTGGTTGACAATGATTGGGTAGATATCACCATCTATAATCCCAGTCGAATGGAACTTCGCAGAAGGACCAGTATCATGTACCAGGAATTTGCGCTGTACCCTAATTCACCCATCAAGCATCAACTGGCATATAAACTGGGAGTTAAGGGTATGCACGTTATAGAGAATGCCCGTAAAAAGGCAAAGGAATTGAGCATTCCTGATGAAGATCTTGATATTATTTACCGGTTGACAGATATTGGCGGAGAAAAAGCCCAGGAGCAACTGGAAGAGATGGGATATCAATTGGATATTATCAGCATCCTCTTCCCAAGTAGTACTATGGATGAGGTCAAGAAATATGCAGAACCGATCTTTGAAGCTATGTGGCTGCCCATATCTGCACTTAACGCAAAACCATACCAGTTAAGTGGTGGAGAAAATGTAAGGGCTGCACTGGCCCTGGCGACTATCACACAACCTGAATATCTATTATTGGATGAACCATTCGGAGATCTGGACCCACGTACTTTGCGAGAGGTGGCCAATTCCCTTAAAAGGTTCAATGCACAGTTCAATACTACCATTGTTTTCATTAGCCATCACATGGATTTTGTGAATGAACTGGCACATAGAGCTATCATGATCGAAAACGGTAAGATCACTATGGATGATGAACCCATGGCCGTCACTAAAAAGCTGATAGAAGTGGGTCATGCCACGTATATGAAGCATGCATTGAAGGATTATTCAATAGTAACAAACTAAATTGTGGAAAATTCAATTCTGGAAATATATTCTTGGGTCATTCTGACCCACTATTTTTTAATATCTAAATATACATTTAAGAGATAATATGGATTATCAGGATATTAATCAAACAGAATTGAATGAAAAACCCGAATATTTTCCCCCCGATAAGCCAGTTCCGAAAAATTCCCATCGGAAGGAATCGTCTGTAACACGCGGTTTCGTCTATTTATTAGCAGTCCTGGTGTTAATGATAATAATAGCAGGAAGTTTGTTAGCTATTTTTGGGGATTCAGGGGGCCTTCCCATGGATTCCAATAAGGTTTCGGTGATCTATGTCCAGGGGACGATGATCACGGGAAATATTCCTGGTGATTTAGGATATGCCTCATCCGAAGATATCAGTAAAAGCATTCAGGATGCAGCAGATAATAAGAACGTAAAGGCTATTGTCCTCAGGGTCAATAGTCCCGGCGGCTCTCCGGCAGCGGCGCAGGAGATAGTGACCGAAATAAAAAAAGCCAAAGAAAAAAAGCCTGTTGTAGTTTCCATGGGAGATGTAGCTGCCAGTGCGGCATACTATATCTCAGCTCCAACAGATCGTATTATTGCTAATCCTGATACTATGACCGGCAGCATTGGTGTTATCTGGTTATTTGAGAACCGTTCTGCTTTCTACGAGGAGGAGGGGATTGAATTCTATGTTGCCAAAAGCGGCGAATTCAAAGATATGGGTGGTGACTGGAGAGGGTTGACAGATGCAGAAAAGAATTATTCTGATCAAGTTATCCAGGAAGTATTCCAGAGATTTGTTAATGAAGTCGCACAGAGCAGGAACATGAGCCAGGAAGATGTGAAAGCACTGGCTGATGGTAGGGTATATACAGGCAGCAGAGCTGTTGAACTGGGCCTGGTGGATGAGACTGGAAACTTTTATGATGCTATTAACATTGCCGCAGAATTGGGAAATATTGAAGGTAAACCTACAGTGGTTTATGAAAATAAACCCACACTTTCAAGGCTGTTGTTTGGTAGTGAAGAAGGAATGGGTGATCAATCAAAGATGTTCTTACGTTATTTATTCGAAAGTCCTTTCGGGAAAATTATGGCTTAATCTACCATTTTTCCATTTTTTTATTTTACCGAATATGTGATCATCTTTCTATCAGGTTTCATATCGGCAGGATCATCCTCAACATCGAAATGTGGTATTCCATATTCATTGTTCATTTCTGCTACAATAGTCTCAAAATTCGATCCTGCAATTAGTTCTTTCAATAGAATGACCACTGGTCCGATTATTCTATAATTGCAGAACCATTTATGCAGAATGAGGTCTACACTTCCAACATAGTCCCGAAATACATCCCTATAATACATTTCGCTCTTGCAGCAGTCCAGATAGTACAATTGATATTGTTTTTTATTTGGATGATGAAATCCTTCCCTCATAGCATCAGTAAAGAAACTCACATCATTACTAAGACTAAGATGTTTGCCGTATCCAGCATGGGATTTGAGGTATATCAGATCTTCTTGTACCAATGCTTTATTCCAGAGCTCGATCAGGTCTTCCTGATAAATCCGGCCGTGTACTAATCGAATACGTGCTCTGATATTATTGTGCTTATAAGTAAACCCTGTTTCGAACTCTTCTAACCCGATAATATGTTTTGTCAAATCAAAACCAATATTTTTTAATTTGAGCCTGGCCTCCCGAAAGACGCTAAAGTCAAAACGTGCATCCCATGGGTCAGGGCCTATTAAAAAAGTGGCATTGAATGTGCTTTCATTGAACAACATATCATATTTGGGCTCTTTTCGGGTCATATATAAAAATATTCTTTATTTTTGATAAACATAACGTTAATGGAGTTTCAAGTATAACATTTTTTATACAAACACCCTGATTCTAATAATAAAGGGGACTGATTATGATATGGTATTTTGATGAACGACTGATCACGCTGTCTGATGTGTCATTCACGGTTCAGGTTTTAGTCTTTGTACTGCTCATCTATTCCATAACCAGGGTGAAAACAGATCTCCCAAAACACGGAAAAATAGCCACGTTTTCCTATATGGGAGCCATTATTTCGATCTCATATATGGTTTATTCGTCAATACATGGTTATATCCCCTTATATCTTCAATCCATAATGCTTGTCCATAAAATCCTGGGATCTGTCGCTGTAATTCTTGGAATATTATTTGTTTCCAACCAATGGAAATGGAAAGTAAAAAAATATATGAAGGCTGCTTTTTTAGTCTGGGTCGGGGCATTGGTTTTGGGGATGTTTGTATATGTGAAATTATATATCTGGATATAGTTCCATTACTGTTTACCTGAAAAGAATTCAACAAACCTTATACACACCAAATCCCATATACATCCATCCAACAAGGAGGGTAGAAAATAAAGGAAGAGATCTGGATCGAAAAATACCGCCCCACCACGTTAAAAGATGTTGTCGGGCAGGTTGAAGTTATCAAACGTCTTCAATCATATGTGGAATCAGGTAACCTGCCCCATCTGCTGTTCTCTGGCCCACCGGGTGTGGGAAAAACAGCTTCAGCTATTGCAGTTGCTAAGGACCTGTTCGGCGAGACCTGGACAAATAATTTCACTGAACTAAATGCCAGTGATGAAAGGGGCATTGACGTGGTACGCAACAAGATCAAAAATTTTGCCAGGACAGCTCCCCTGGGAGATGCTGATTTCAAGATCATTTTCCTTGATGAGGCTGATGCTCTGACCTCGGATGCCCAGAGCGCGCTGCGCCGTACCATGGAGAAATATACCAGTAACTGCCGTTTTATCCTGTCGTGCAATTATTCTTCAAAGATCATTGATCCTATCCAGTCCAGATGTGCAGTATACCGCTTCAGTCCCATATCCCACGAAGCTTTAAAGCAGCGCATTGCCTATATTGCACAAAACGAAGGCCTGGAGGTCACTGATGAGGGGATGGATGCAGCGATCTATGTATCCCAGGGTGATATGAGAAAGGCAATTAATGCTTTGCAGGCTGCAGGACTGCTGGAAAAGAAGATCGGTATGGAATCCATCTATCAGATAACTGCCACTGCAAGACCGGAAGAGATCGGTGAACTCATAGACCTGGCCCTGATGGGCGATTTCATAGGTGCCAGGACTAAGCTGGATAATTTGCTGATCAACCAGGGTCTCTCTGGTGAGGATGTAATTGTCCAGATACACAGGACCATGTTCGACAGGTCCATTCCTGACCTACTTAAAGTGAAATTGATGGACAGGATTGGAGAGATAGATTTCAGGCTGACCGAAGGAGCCAACGAAAGAATTCAATTAGAAGCGCTGCTAGCTTATTTTGTACTTGCCGGAAAAGGAGATGTCAGTTAGCGCTGAAATTGCTGCCCTGATCTCATGGATACCTGATTGGGCAGCCACTATTATAATTGCCATGATGCCTGTAGCAGAGCTCAGAGGTGCCATACCACTGGCCCTGGCCCCTGTTGAATTGGGGGGATACCAAATGTCAGTTCCTGAAGCATATATTCTGGCAGTGGTGGGCAATATGATACCAGTCATCCCCTTACTGTTGTTCCTTGAACCGGTGTCCAGCTTCCTGCGAAGGTGGAAGGTTGGGGATATATTTTTTACCTGGCTGTTTACAAGGACACACCGGAATCATACCGAAAGATTTGAAAAATACGGTACTCTGGCACTTACAATTTTTGTGGCAATCCCTCTTCCTGTAACCGGAGCATGGACTGGATGTGCCGCTGCATTTGTGGTCGGAATTAAGTTCAAGCATGCCCTATTAGCCATTTTCCTTGGAGTGCTGATAGCAGGCGTTATTGTAACAACTTTATCTTTGACCGGGATAGGTATTTTTAACCGGATCTAAAGGTAACAATGATAAACTCCTCATAAAACTTAATAAACCTTAATGACAAACCTGATTATTAATGGAAGCACCCTTCATCCCCGATGACCTTCAACCCATCATCGATTTCCACGGACACCTCTGCCCCGGCCTTGTGATCGGCTACAGGGCAGCAAAAGCTGGTATGAAACAGATACATGCCATGCGTTCAGAGGATGAGGAACTTGTTACGATCGTTGAGAATAATTCCTGTGCAGTAGATGCCATACAAGTTATGACTGGCTGTACCTTTGGAAAAGGTAACTTCTTTTTCAAAGATTATGGGAAGCATGTTTATACACTAGCAATACGGCCTGACGGTCGTGGGGTGCGGATTAGCTTAAAAAATGATGCTTTTCGGGAAGAAGACAGGGAGGAGAGGATAAAACATTTATTGGATCTGGATGAGCAGCAATTATTTGATATTGAGGATGTTACCATTGAATTACCTCAACAGGCTCAGATCCATAACTCAGTAGCCTGTCATAATTGTGGGGAGCCTGTGATGGAGACAAGGATCAAAGAAAAGAATAAAGAGGTCTACTGCATTCCTTGCTTCAATCAAAAGTTCCAATAGCTGCAAAAATATAAAGTGGGGAGAGGATATATAGCGGAGCTATCAAGCTACAGATCAATATTGTCGGATGAAATATTATGGTATATGACGTAATTATTATTGGAGGCGGTCCTGCAGGACTGGCGGCAGGCATATATGCAAAACGTGCATTGATGAATTCTCTTCTTATCGAGAAAGTGGGCATAGGCGGTCAGATCATAAAAACCCACATGCTTGAGAACTATCCCGGTTTTCCTGAGATCAGTGGTATGGAACTGATGCAGAAGATGGAAGAACATGTTAATAAATTCGAACTTGAGATCAAATTCACAGAGGTCCTGCAGATCAAAGACGGCGGTTCTGTTAAGACAGTGGTCACCTCAGACGGGGAGATAAAAACAAAAACAGTAATTATCGCCACAGGTACCCACCCAAAGAGTCTGGGTATCCCGGGTGAGCAGGAATTTATGGGCAAAGGCGTCTCTACTTGTGCGACATGTGACGGTTTCTTCTTTACTGGTAAGGATGTGGCACTTGTGGGTGGAGGTGACAGCGCCATTGTGGAAGCATTGTTTTTGACAAAAATGGTGAACAAGGTATATGTGTTACATCGCAGGGAGGAACTGAGGGCAGAGAAAATAAACCAGGAGAAGGCCTTTAAAAACCCGAAGATTGAATTTATCTGGAATTCCAATTTGATCGCTATTAAGGGTAATGACACTGTTGAGAAAGCTGTGGTCAAGAACAAACTTACTGAAGAGATCACAGAGCTATCAGTGGGCGGGGTGTTCATGTATGTGGGTATTATTCCAAATACTGATTTTGTGGATGCTGACAAAGATGAAACTGGTTTTATCATCACAAAACCTGATCTTTCCACTTCTCTCCCGGGCGTGTTTTGTGCAGGTGATTGCCGCACTACACTGATTCGCCAGGTAGCTACTGCAGTAGGGGACGGGGCACTGGCTGCGGTATCGGCAGAAAAATACCTTGCAGAGCAGGAATAACCGTGACTGAAAAAGAGCGGATGCTGAAGATCGTTGAATTATTGAAAACAGAATATCCCTTATCCAGGACCGCTCTTACCTATTCCACGCCACATCAATTGCTGGTGGCTACCATCCTGTCTGCCCAGAGTACTGATGTGAGGGTGAATATCATCACCAAAACACTTTTTGAGAAATACAAAAATGTGGAGGATTTTGCCAGGGCTGATCTGGCACAACTCGAGCAGGATATCAAATCCTCGGGTTTTTTCAGGCAGAAAGCAAAGAACATTAAGAACAGCAGTATTGAGATCATTGAGACGTTCGGGGGCGAAGTACCAAGGACCATGGAAGAACTGATTACTCTTCCCGGCGTAGCCCGCAAGACTGCCAATGTTGTGTTGTCCAGTGCCTACGGCATCACGGAAGGCATTGCTGTGGACACTCATGTGAAGAGGTTGTCGTATCGGCTGGGATTGACTGATAATACTGATCCCAATAAGATCGAGCAGGACCTGATGAAACTGGCCCCCAGAAAGGAGTGGAGTGATTTTTCATATCGCCTGATACTTCACGGACGGGCCGTGTGTTCGGCACGTAAACCTAAACATGAAGAGTGCATGCTGGAACATTTGTGCCCTAAAAAGGGAGTTAATAATATTGGTAATGTATAAGTTCAAATAATAATAAATTACAATTTCATTATGAATAGTGGTACTACCAGAAAAAATCTTAACGAAGGATTAAGTGTTGGAATAGTATTAAAGCAGGATCAAAAGACTGGTAAAATAACTCAGGGTATTGTAGATAAAATATTAACTAAATCTTCATATCATCCACATGGAATAAAGGTTAAACTAAAAGAGGGACAAGTTGGAAGAGTAAAGGAAATTTATTCAAAAGTTTGAAAATAAAAACGATTGATGATGTATTTTAATAATCTTGACTGTGGACCCCACAAAAAGCAGCTTTTTTAATAACAGGAAAAAGGTAATGAAATATTTACATATTATCCTTATTTTGGCAATATTTTTTGTTTTCGGCTGTATTGAGAGTTCTACATACAAGGATGTCTCGCTTTTGGATCTGATATCAAATCCAGATGAATTTCAACAAAAACAAGTCTGTATAAGTGGGGTAATTGAAAACAATAGTATTTCAGGAATTCAGATATGCCTGTCAGAAAATTATAGTGGCACCTGCCAAAAAAATGGAGTGTTAGCAAACATATGCGGAGTTTATCAAAACAGCAGTATAGAGGCAGACTCTATTGATCCAATTTTAATAATTACAACTTCCCGGGACGTGTACTATTCAAACGAAACCATGGAAGTACGTGTAGAATATTCATCCCTGAAAGATACGGATGCATTAATCAAGGTATCTGCAATTGAGAATGCATTTGGTCAGCCATTTATTGGTGAAACAAAGAAAACAAAGATCTACAAAGGAATAAACGTATTTGATTTTGAGTTTAACACGCCATCCTGTGGGGAGTGTTCAGCTCTTGATCCAGGAGAGTATTTCCTCAATGCCACAATAAACATTGAAAGTAATTCTTTTGAGACTTATAAGAAGATTATTCTTGAAAGTGAAGGTAATGTTACTGAGAATAAGGTCACAGATAATGATATCCTGATCAATGATTCTTCTATTACCAACACCACCTTGGCAAATGCATTTTTGGTTGAATATTTCTATGACCCTGCCTGTCAGAAATGTGCTAAGGTATATCCTGTAATTGATAAAATCATCAGATCTCACGGTGATGGGGTCTCATTCTCAAAATACAATGTCAAAACCGATGAAGGACTTGAACTGGCACGAAAATACAAGATCCCGGGCATCCCCTCTATTGTGATTAATGAAAAGAAGCTAATTGCTTATGACGATTATGACGGAGATGTAGCTGAACTTGAAACGCTGCTAAATGAAGCAATAGCCAATCCAGATCAAGAAAATGGTGAAGTGCACGATAGGATCATACTATCTATTCCATCTGTTTTTGTAGTGGGATTTTTGGCAGGATTTAATCCTTGTCTTCTTGCAATACTGGCATTTATCGCATCCGTTACCCTGGCAACAACAGGTAAAAGGCGGAATGTAATGCTAATTGTGTTAATGTTCAGTCTGGGTATATTTGTAACCTACCTCATTGTCGGCATCGGATTGTTACAAATAATTGACCAGTCCGCAGCCCTGCAGAGCACTATTACCAATATTATCATCATCCTGATCACCCTGTTAGGGCTGTGGCATATTTATGATGCTTATCATATCAAGAAAAATACTGAATCTTCATTCTACACTCCAAAGTCATTCATCCGCTTGACTGAAAATATAACAAAGAATATGAGTTTGCCAGCAGCCTTCTTTATGGGAGCATTGTTCTCTCTTATCAAGGCACCATGTGTAGGTGCAGTATATTTTGTAATACTTGATATGGTCCGCAGCGGAGATAGTGCAGGAATATTATATCTGGCATCCTATAATCTGGGAGTTGTACTGCCTGTCCTTATTATAGGCGCAGCCATTGCTTTCGGGCTGAATCCGGAAAAAGTAGAAGAGTTCAGGAAAAATAGAAGATCTGCAATGCGTCTATTTACTGGAATTACGTTAATAGTTATTGCAGTTCTCATGTATATGGAAATTATCTAGCTCAAAAGCGAGCCGATAATCGTATCCATATTATCTACCATCTGATCGATTCCACTGCCGGTCATAGTGGGAGTGACCTTCAGGTTCCCGTTAATGATTATAGTTGGTGTCTCTGAAACCAGGGGCTGGGCAAGATTGATATATTCCTGGGCTTCATCCTTTGCTTCTCCATTTTCTAATGCTGTGGCAAAATCATCTCCCAGGCCAATGCTACTGGCAATATCTTCAAGCACGGCCACATCTGAGAGATCTTTCCTCTCTATGAACATGGCATCGAACATGGCGCTTTTCATCTCATCACCCTTGCCCATTCTTTCTGCGACAATATAAGCTTCATTACTCTTTCTGAATTGCTGGTCTTCTGAATTAGTTACCCACAGCATGGGCCTGTAGGTGATCTCAAGCTGATCGCCGTATTTTTCCTCAAGTTCAGGCATTTGTTGATTCAAACCATAACAATGATCACAATTAAACTTGAAATATTCTATGATTTTTACCTTTCCATGTTCATAAGTGCTGGGTTCATTGATTTTCAAATATTTTCCAGATGTGGGACGTTTTTCTTCCGGTACGTCTGGAGAGGTGCCCGAAAATGACCATATAAAGGCAATAATTATGACAGCGATTACTGCTATTGCTGCATATAATAGGTTTTTATTTGGTTTTTTCTCAAGTTCAACATTTCTCTTTCGCTTCTTTTTTGCCATATTTATTGTAAATTGCACTTTAGTATTATAATTGTTATGTTTTGGTTTTTTAGAATATGTGATCTATTTTCCACCATACTGTCTTACATGTTCCCACGATTTTTGGTATTCAGGATTTTTTTTAGGATCCGTATATATTGAAGTGTCCTGCCTCTCATAATGTGCCCTGTCATCCCCGACCGGACATACTTTTATGCAAACCCCGCATGGTGAGATGTACCGGTTGCGCAGCTGTTCGCTGTATCTGGCACAGTGCTTTTTATTGATTATTCCTTCTGGATAATCCTGTTCATCAATAGCACCTACCGGGCAGCACTTGACGCAATCCATACACCTGATACACAGGTCTTTTCCCATGAGGGGATCGGGAGGCAGATCAGCAGATGTGAAAATGGATGTGAACCTTACCCTGGGGCCGTATGCTTTGGTGAGCAGCGTGTTATTCACACCGAAATTTCCAAGACCTGCCAGATAAGCAGCATGCCTGTGGGAAAAGAATGCAACTGGATTTTCTATTAAAATGCTGATATCACCATATCCGTCCCTGGGAACGAATATTGAGGGATATCCTTTATTGTTCAGAAAATTGGACAGCCGGTATCCATACTGGTCAAGCATGGTATTGATAGTCCGGTACAATTCATGGTAATAAATGGAAGGAGTGGTCTCTATAACAGGAAGGCTAACAGGTAGACCGATCACAATAACAGAAACAGCCTCCTTAAAAATCGACTGTGGATGAAATTCCTCAGGGATCCAGGGATAAAACAATGGTTTTTTCCAGCGATCTGTGGATGCAACACCCACTAGGGGGATATCCAGGTGAGCGCATTTCTCACAGATCTCAGCTTTAAGAATGCTGTTCATTATCATAATATTTATTTATTGGAATAATTTTCAGAGGAAATAAAGGCTGAAAATAGAGAAAATAAGGTGATACCCTGACCACTCTAGTTTCACAATTTTTATTCTTTCAGTGTAGTTAGCCTATTCCTCAACTTCGATTATTTCTGCTATTGGAGCATTTTTCTTCACTGATTCGATCCCGGTCATGCAACCCGCTTTACTCTTATACGCTTGACTTTGTGCAATTATCTGCCCATTTGGCGATTTAAGCCTGAATCGGAATTCACCACTTCTATCTGTAAACACTTCAAATTTTGGCATATATTTTCACTCCTTTGATTGAATTTTGACAGGGCAAAGAGTATTCAGGTTTAGCTCAACAGTTTTTTTGTTTACACCAACACTAATTTTCTGAACCCCTGTAATTTTATATGTGGCTATTATTTAATAAATTTTCTTCTAAAAGAGTAGATTAACAAATATTTTTGAGGGAAAAAAAGAAGAATATTTCATTCTACTCTTCAACAACACTGACCTTGTTCATCACGTCATTCGGCTTGATCTTGTTCACCACATCCATCCCTTCGATCACCTGACCGAACACGGTGTGTATGCCGTCAAGATGGGGCTGGGGCGAGTGAGTGATAAAGAACTGGCTGCCACCTGTGTTCTTTCCCGCATGGGCCATAGAAAGGGTACCGGTCTGGTGTTTACGGGGATTGATCTCGCACTTTATAGTATAGCCGGGTCCGCCTGTGCCGTTGCCTTTGGGACAGCCGCCCTGGATCACGAAGTTGGGGAGGACCCTGTGGAAGGTGAGCCCGTTGTAGAATCCTTTATTTATTAGCTTCACAAAGTTTGCCACCGTGTTGGGTGCGTCTTTATCGAACAGTTCCACGGTGATGTTGCCTTTATCGGTTTCTATTATTGCTTTTTTCATGGTTTTGACCTCGTTGGGAATGTAATGGCTGGCTTTTATTAATAATTTATGCGTTGAACACCGATTTTCGTCAAGTGTTTATGTCTCATAATTGAACCCTGGTCAGGATATCCACTTCTCCATTACATCTGCAGTTGATGAAATCGGAAAAGATAGTCTTTGGAGTACAATCCTCAAATTTCTTCAAATCCTTAGCAAGCAATCTGTAGAGCGTATCAGCCACAATGGTCAGAACAACATCAAAATCTATCCGTTCAGAGAATTTATTTTCAATGAGCCAAAGATTTGCATAACGCCACATAGCGTACTTATAGGTGTTTTGAAGAGGAGGTCATATGGCCTAAGTAAATTCAACAAGTTCAAGATGTATGAGAGCGAAATCACTTAGCTACGGACCAACCTCAAGGTTCGCCAGGTGATCTTCAAAGATCATGGTCGGCAAGTACCTACGTTTTTGATCATGAATAATTACAAGGTCGAGCTGGAGACTCTGGCTTATCTCACCGAGGGCATTAAAGTCTGTAAAAGAATTGATGAGCAAAGCTCAAAAAGATGTTAAAGCACCTCAATATCTCCAGAAATATAACAAGAATCCCATATTCGTCAAACCGGTTACCCTTAATCTGAGCAATTCAAAGGTTGAAGGCTATTGTTATTATTACCAAAAGAGAGAACAGGATGAAAGAAATTCATTCTATACTAGACTCTATAATATTAGAGAATATGTCCAGGAAAAAGCAATCCCAAAGTGGAAGAAGGCTGAATTTGTATTTAAAGAAAGGACAAAAGAGATGGCCAATTACTTTAAATGGAAAGTGATAGATGACCATTTTGAAGTTACGGTGAAAAAGAACGCAGTCACTCAGCGCCTCAACCGTATGGGAACTTTTTTAATATTCTACTCTGGTGAGTTTGACTGGATGACATGTCTTTCGACATATCGTGAAAGAGATGCTTTGGAAAATGGGTTCGATGTCCTCAAAAATGATCTTAAGGCCTTACCACTCAATGCTAAAAAGGAAAGTGCGATCAGAGGATTGCTTTTTGTAAATTATTTAAGTCTAATTATAAGGATGAGATTGATAAACCAGATGAGAGAGACTGGATTATTGAAGAATTATACAGTTGAGAAATTACTTCTTGAACTTGAGAAAATCAAAAAGATACAGTTGGCAAATGGAGATATTATGGTTACAGAAACCATAAAAAAGCAAAATGACATTCTAGAGAAACTTGATTTATGCGCTTAATAATGTGGAAGTTAGGCTTCTCAGATACAAAGATTGTGAGGCACACACGTCTCAAATTGGATACAAATACAGAAGCAAATGCCATTTTTAGGCCATTTTGTGTGAAATTAGTGAGGTAAAACGACAAGCTCCCCATTACCAATAACTAACTCCATAATTTAATACTGCAATAATATTCATTTTCTTTTAATAATTCGGCAGAATTTAGCAAACTTAATATATCCTGTCCTGTTTTACTACCTGCATATTTTATGGAGGGTATTTTTTGGCATCAGCAAGAAAGAAAAATTTAACTGGAAGTTTCTTTACAAAATATCTGAAAAAAAGAGAGGTAAAAAGAATTTGTTCATATAAAACCCGCCTAATGGATTCACAAAAATCCATAGTTATCGATTGTGGAAACTGTGATATTGGTAATTCAGGTCTTGACAATCCTTTTTGTCGGGAAAATATTTTCCAGATCCTGATCAGGGAACCTGTAGTAGACAGACTTGTCCTGTCACACCTGTATGAACGTGATTATGAAGCAGACAGTCTTGAAATGTTATATATGCTCTCCGGGTTCATCGACAATCTGGAGGTTTATAGATATGCTGAAGTCCCTTCAGAGTGTGGTAAATGTCTTGAAGAGCGTCAGGAATTTGTTAGCAAAGTCCTGGAAACCATGTCTAAAGACCCCATTCTTGCATACCAAATGCTGTCTGATCATGATCAAAATGTCGATCAATGCGTGAATGAAAGTGAAAATCGATGCAAGAGAGATTTTGATAAACTTATCTCCAGGATGGAGAACTCTACCCAGGGACTTGTCATTGGCTTGAGCCTGAATAAACCCTCCAGTTACTATTATGAAAGGTTGATCAGGCCATATACCAGACCCAGGTTCTCTACGTCGCGTATTTATGCCGAACCACCAGATAATGCTGTCTTTTTGGAAGGGTATGATGTGTCCAGGAGCGGGGGCAGAGTTATGGAAGTTTCCATATACAGCCTTTTTGACAGGCCTGAGAGCCAATACTTCATCATCCCACCCGAATATAACCTGCGTCCTGATGAATTGAAACTGCTGGAGTCTGTACGTTCGCATCTGATGCGCCACCGCCCAAATGATCTGAATTTTGCGGATCCCGCAAACAGCAGGGAATATTTCAGGCGACGCAGCCAGCAATTGCTGTCTGAACAAGCCAGTAACCTGGGATTCAAGCTCAAACCTGACCAGATAAAAATATTCTCAGATATCCTGGCAAAATATACTACAGGACTGGGTATACTGGAAGATGTGCTGTCTGATAGCAGAGTTACAGATGTGTATGTCAATGCTCCAGTAGAAATGAACCCTGTACACGTGGTAATCGAGGGTGAAGAATGCTCATCAAATATCTTCCTGTCGCAGGAAGATGTTGATACCATGATATCCCGGTTCAGGGCACTGAGCGGCCGCCCTTTCGGGGAGGCGAACCCGATCCTGGATATGGACCTGGCAGAATATAAATCACGGGTATCATGTATCGGTAATCCGTTAAGTGCGGGAGGACTGGCCTATGCTTTCAGGAAACATGCCCGTACACCCTGGACTCTCCCCAAGCTAATTAATAAAGGAGCTATGACACCCCTTGCTGCCGGATTATTAAGTTTGTTAGTGGACGGGAATTCATCTATTTTGATAGCAGGAGCTGTGGGGGCCGGTAAGACATCCCTGCTCTCTGCATTGATGTTAGAGATCCCGCAAAAATACCGTATCCTGACTATTGAAGATACTCCTGAGCTGCCTTTGCAGGATATTCAGCGCCTCGGCTGGAAGGTGCAGGGTATGAACACCCGTTCGGCAGTAGGTGGTTCCGAATCAGAGATCGCACCTGATACAGCTCTTAGGGCAGCACTGCGAATGGGCAATTCCACTTTGATCATTGGAGAGGTCAGGGGGCTTGAAACTAAGATACTGTACGAGGCCATGCAGGTGGGTACTGCCGGTAATTCTGTGCTGGGAACTATTCACGGTGCATCCACCCAGGCCGTATATGAACGGATCGTTGGGGCCCTGGAAGTGCCTGAACAATCGTTCAAGGCAACTGATGCTGTGGTAGTTTGTTCAAATATCCGCATTAGCGGTAGTATGCGCAAAAAGAAACGACTTGTCCAGGTCTCAGAGGTCACGGCAGCCAATTGGGATGGGTCCGGGACGTTCTTTAATGATCTGATGATGTTCAATGCGGTTGCCGATAGTATCGAACCTACAGACTTGCTTGATATGGGACAGTCAGAACTGATTGGAAAGATCGCCAAAAAATGGGGAGTAAGCGTGGATGAAGTACTGCTTAATATCAAGATTCGATCACAGATAAAAGGGCTTATTGCAGAGGCTGGGAGGACCAGGCCCGAACTGCTCGAAGCTGATAAAGTAGGGCAGGCCAATAATATGTTCTGGTTGTTAATGAATGAAATGCATGACGGGCAGAGGGAAATAGATCTGAACCAGGTTTATACGAAATGGGTTAAATGGTTCGAAAATAGAAACAACCTGAAAACACCAGGTTTTTCATAAAAAAGGATCTATTATCTCAAGTTGATATTGAATGCGAAATCTTTTCGGGACTACACATTGAATGTTATATCAGTACTTCCGATTATATGTAGTTCCGAATGAAAATAATTTCCATAACATTTTC
>JACUTQ010000002.1 GCA_014859725.1 Methanosarcinales archaeon
AAGTAAGTGTACTAATGACGTAAACTTACATTTTGGATCTTCCTTAGCTTTCAAAGCTATAACCAGTATAGCTTCTAAAGTCTTAGACACCAGTTTTGTTGTCATCTACTCCCCACCTCTGAGTGTGGTAGATGTGCCCCTGATGTCAATCGTACTTCTGTCAGTCCCTTCCCTCCACAGGCATTACCCTGCTTCATCAGTACTATGAACTGATCCGACTCCCAGTATGCCATTTGCGCCATCTTACCGTCCATAGGCTTGACAGTGCATACTCCTGTAGGGAGAGCATACTGGGCCTCCCGAGTTCCCATATTCTCCGTTTGATAACATGCTACGGTCTTAGACCCCGTTGGACTCACATCACCTTGCCGTGTCCCAGAGCTCTCTGCTATATTCCAAGACTGGAGGTGCTGACTAATGGTGGTATGAATGCTGCCTTCCGTTACACAGATAACGTCGGCTTCCAAGATCATCAGAATTTCGGGGCTTATAACCTTCACTTCCGTTGTGGCCTATTGTCCCATCCCCCCAGCTTCACATCAGCCTGTTACCAGTCTGGGTGTGGGGTTCAGTTCTGAGGTGGTGGCTAGCCTTTCCTCAGGCTGGATTTTCACCAGCTGGCGAATATGAGCTTAGCTCGGCACGCCTGTGTCATCCGTGCAATCCGTGTTCCATTACAACATCATCTTTTATGTGAAAACGGGCATCAAAAAGAAATAAATACACAAATCTTAATAGCTTGCGATAATTCTTACATACAGTGATGTTGATGGGGTGCAAGAAATATATCGATAAAATCGTAACCTGCAGTCACTGTGGAAGGGAATACACAGAGATACTATGTGAAGAGGATCTTTCCAGTATTGTAGCATTTTTCTGCGAAGACTGTGGAAAAAATTTGGAAGAAGTATTAGAAAAAAGTGGGATTGCCATAAAACCATCAAACATGCGCAAACTGCGAAATACCGGGCAGTCAGACTAAATTGTGGTGAAGTATGACAGAACTGACTGAAGATGCGATAAGGGAAATCTTTAGCGATAAAACATTTTTCAGGGGACTGGATTACTACGACAGCGGTCATGTCCACAGACCTGTAAAAATGGCGAACACGCTATACGCTCAGGTGCTGGGAAGTGCGGCAGCACCATACGAGACGAGAGCTTATATCGATGATCAGAATATAAGCACCCAGTGCTCATGTCCTGTGGGGAATATGTGCAAGCACGGGACCGCCCTTCTTCTGCAATGGGCGGATGAACCCTCATCATTCATCGATGCCGATGTTTTCCTGCATTCCCTTGAAAAAATGAGCCGAGATGAACTGATCAACATTATAAAAACTTTTATTACACTGTATCCAGATTCTGTTGCCGAATTTTCCTTTGAGGCCGGGGAAAAGCCTGAGATAAATATAGATGCAGTGACAGATAGAATCAGGTGGATAGTGAGCGGAGAACTTGATTATTATCATATTTGGGATGCCGCCAGAAAACTTGAAGAGATAAAAAAGTCTGCCGACAGACTCATGGAGAAAGGGTCTTACAAAAGCGCATCTGAAATATATCTGGCGCTGGTAAAAGGCGGGGTGGCGGCATATGATGAAGGTGCTGATGACTCGGACGGCGGTCTGGGCGATTTTGTATCAGGGTGCGTTGAAGATTTCAAAGAATGCATGAAAATGATTACAGATCGCTCTTATAAAGATGAGCTTCTGGAAAAAATACTTGTTATTATTGAGGATGAAGACTACGGTCTGGATACGCAGGAAATGCTTTTAGATGTCATTTCTCTGGAAAATATACCTAGGGTGGAAGCATATCTTCTGGAAAAAGTGAAGCAACTGAGAAAAACCAGCGCCGGTTTCAGTTATACGTATAATAAGAATAAGATTATAGGATTACTGGTCGAGCTGTATGACCTGCTCGGAAAGCCTGATGAAAAGCTGCGGCTTGCTCAATATGAACTTGAGGACAGGGAGGATTATATCAGGCTGGTAGAGGTACTGGCACAGGAAGGGAAGTTCGAGGAGGCACTTGACGCTGTCAAAAAAGGTATGGCACTGCCAGGAGAGAGAACAACACATTTGAGTGAACTTTATTTTGATATTGCTGAAGTAATGGTGAAAGATAAGCCACAACTCATAGACTTCAAGACGTCTCTTGCTGCCGCACTTGAAATGATGTCGCGTCGCTTTGACGCAAAAAAATACGAGAAAGCAAATGCGGTCTTCCGTACCACAGGTAAGCTTGATGAGTTCAGATCGGCGCTGCGCACAGGTCATGTGAACAGGGACAGTGCGGTCAGGGCATTTCTGCATGACGGTGAATTGAATGCTGCAGCTGAAATGATCCTGGCAGAACCTGTATCTTCAAGCGTCATAATTGAAGCATCCACTGCCGCCGCAGATAAAGGGATGAGGCACGAGTCCGCTATACTTACAAGACTGGCACTTAAGCGGGGATGGATCGACGGGCGCCCTCCCATTGGTGTGCTTCTTGATGTGATGATGGATGTATCAGGTAAAGAGGAACTGTGCAATCTGACAGAGCGCATTTTGAAAATGAAAATGGCAGGGACAGCTGTCCTGCTTTTGCCGTATCTCATGAAAAAAGAGCCGGAACTTGCTGCCGTGCTGGCAGGCAGGTTCTTGAACGATATGCCTGTGGAACTTGTAGCACAGGTCGCAATGGCGGCGGCAGAGAAGTCACCTGAGGAGGGGGCAGCTCTATGCAGAATGAGGATAAACGAGGATATTTTGCGTTCCCATGTCCATTATGATAAAGCGATAATGCTGCTTTTGGCGATCAGAGATATTTACGTATCAATAGGGAAGGAATCTGAATGGTCAGGGTTTATCAGGGGATTTGCTGCTGAGAATAAGGGGAAGAGGAAGCTGGTTGAGAGAGTGAGGAAGGAGTTCAGTGCAGTTAAATAGGATTTGTGTAATTTGCCGGCAGATACTCTCACCGTGCACATGGCATTACACCATGATCACTGCAAAGGAGCAGTAATTAATATCGATATTGATAAGTGCTAAAATAACAATACTTATTGAGGTACCACCAATGCTCTCAAAACAGGAACTCATAGAAGCACAGAACACCAGTCCTTCATTAATCGAACATATGATCGACCCTGCCGTCCAGACCCAGCCCAACGGCATCGAGATGACACTGCAAAGTGTCCATCGATTAGAAGGGGCTGGCTCCATTGCCTTTGATAATGCTGAAAGGCAATTGCCAGATACTTATGCCTTGGAATTCGACGAAAATGGTTGGCTCAACCTTGAACCAGGCATCTACAAGATCATCTACAACGAGGTAGTGAACATTCCCGACGGTATCGCAGCCATTGCCCGGGCTCGTTCAAGCCTGCTGCGCTGTGGTGTCGCCCTGGAGACCGCGGTCTGGGATGCAGGTTATAGCGGTCGAAGTGAGAGTCTGTTAGTAGTACATAACCCGGATGGTTTCAGGTTAAAACGAAATGCAAGGGTCGTACAGCTGATCTTTTTCAAACTCAGCAGCAGGGTTGATGAAGGTTACAGCGGAATTTATCAAAATGAAAATAAATAGAGGTAATCGTGTTTACAATTTCCTGGCCGGAAGTGCCGGTTTCAGAACCTTCTGTCTTGACAATATATGCATCTCCTCCGCCGCCCAACGATTTGGTCTGACCGGCAATAACATACCCTTTATCTGAACTCTGTAGTACGGAATATCCCATCTCACTGTTTTGCCCTCCGAAAACCTGGGTCCACTGAAGATCACCATCCCTGTTAAGTTTTAAAAGATTCATATCATATAATCCGTATGAATACTGGTTGGTTTTTCCTGCTATATATATACCCGCCATCAGATGTCTTTTTTATTGACCTGGCATCGTCCTGTGTATCATCCCCGCCATAGACTTTCTCCCAGACTTTTTCTCCATCCAGGTTCACCTTAACTACGTAAATATCAGAAAATTCATTGAAAGATTTGGTGTATCCGGCTGCTACGTATCCATTATCCTGTTGGGTAATGGAATAGAACTGATCATCGCCGCTGCCACCAAAATCTGATTTCCACTTAACAGTCCCTTCATGATCAGTCTTAACTATGTATGCATCATAACTCAAATCGCTGACCGACCGGGTATAACCTCCAATGATGTATCCATTATCAGGAGTTTGCTGGATGTCATATGCACCATCTTCCTCGCCCATGCCAATACCCAGATCCCATTCAATATTACCATTTGGATCAAATTTGATGAGTGAAATATCACTATCATAAAAATTCAGCCAGGTATCCCCTGCTGCCAAATACCCGCCATCTTTGGTCTGGATGATAGCTTCACATACATCCCTCTGGTTCCCACCAGACTTTTGTTCCCACTCAACTTTTCCGGCAGAATCCAATTTTAACATATAAAAATCATTAACTCCCTCAGTCTCAGTATAGGTTCCACCGCAGACAATATATCCTCCGTCAGATGTCTGCTTGATAGAATTTGCAAAATCCTCTTTAGATGCTATATACTTGTTTTCCCATTCCACTTCTCCTGATGCAGTAAGTTTTACCACATAAATATCCTCAGAGGTATTTACAGAATATTTTTTACCTGCAGCAATATAACCACCATCAGAAGTCCGGGCAATATCATATATTGTATCTTCTAAATTATCACCCAGGTTTAGTTCCCATTGGACAGGTGTAGCTGTGTCTGCATATACAATAAATGGTGAAAATAAAAATAAATAAATAGATAAAGTAAATATTAATTTAAAACACATGATTTTATCACCGCTTAATGATTTATTTCATATATATTAAAATTTTTTTGATAATATTCGTTCAATTACTTTTTCCTTCTTTTTAATAGCATCTAATGCCGCCTTATCGATCTTTTCACACATATCTTTAAAATCAAGTGGTTCCACTTCCCCTACCAGTTTTTTAATTGGGGTATAGGCCGATTCCCTGAACCTTGGTGAAAAATCTATAATCTTGCCATCAATCTCCAGTCTCGCGCCGCTACCTTTTCTGACCTCGCCGATAATATCAGCAGACACCCCATTTTCTTTCAATTCATCGAGGATAGCTTCAGCAGATTCAGGAGGTGTAATGATAAGCAGTGCATCCAGGGACACACCCAGATAATCGATCTCCAGTCCTTCCAACATGGATAGTACTTTAGGATGTACCAATGGCCTGATCCGTTCTTCATGGAAAATCAGTTCCACGCCGGCTGTCCTGGAAATCTCTTTTGCATCTCCACGCACACCGCCATTTGTTACATCAGTCATGGCGTGGATTTGCTCAAGTAATCCAGCCTTCATGATAACTTCGCAAGCCTCAATAAACTTGATATTTATAGTCTCATTCACAATATCATGCATGCCGAAATACAGCGCAGTAGTTGAGATCGTTCCGCCCCCGGCTCCTTCAGTCATTAATATCACATCTCCGGGTTTAGCCTTTATCCTGGAAGAAATGGTTTGAGTAATTCCCACTGCACCCACACCACCAGTCATGCGCTCCCCAATGACCATATCTCCCCCGATACGCAGTGTACTGCCTGTGATTAAGGGCACACCTGTCAATTCAGATACTGCAGTAATCCCGGCAATGTGATCAAATATTTTACCTACATCCCCGTCATCAGCCACATGGATATCAGACAGCATAGCCAGAGGTCGCGCTCCCATAGCATATATGTCCCTAAGTGCTGCCCGAGCCACATGAAAACCTGCCAGGAACGGATAATCGCTTAACCGGCTGTGGATCCCATCCACTGTTACAACCAGATACTCTCCGGAATCAGTCTTAACTACACCAGAGTCATCAAGATGAGAAGTGTCCACCTCAGCCTTGGTCTTACCGATTACCTGGGCGATCTTTTCATGAGCATAAAAATCACCTGCACCCCGGCTGCCCACTCCGAATTGGCCCATGGTAACGTTTGATTCTACTGGTCTTAGAATTCCTTTTTCTAATCTCAGGGTTGCCTGTGATTCCACAAGTACGGCGTGAGCAAGTTTTCTTGCATAAAGTTGAGTAATCCTCTTACCTTTGATCTCAAGTATCCTTTCTGTAAGTCTTTCCTCAATTTGATCTGTATTCTCACCAAGTAATAGAGCCCGTTTAGCATAACCTTCAATGTCCATCACCTAAATGATGAGATATTGATTATTAAAGTTTTTTAAAAAAAAATTAAATACAGACCATTCCCGGATTACCATACCAGGGCAACATGCTCCATTTCGCCACTGCCAGATAATTCATTCAGGATGGTAAATACTTCTTCAGATGTAATGTCAGCTGCTTTACGACTCATGTTGACCACCTGGTCTACTTCAACAGATCCAGTGCTGCTCAGGAGCTTTATAATACGGAGTACTGTATTTTTTTGCCGTTCATGCTCTCTTGTCTGGTATGTACGAACTGAGCGCAGAAAATCTATTTTCCTGAACTCGGGCCAGTACGGTGCACAGAAATAGGCAGCACATTCGTTTCCATTGGCCTGCCAGGGCAGGAAGTTAGATATCCTCTCATCACCTCCAGTCCTGATAATAAGATCCACATCAGGAACCGCCAGACTATCTGAAGGGTAAAGGTGGGCCGAAATGATGTTCTCATCAATGTTTGATAAAGCAAGTTCCCGTATTCGAATCTTATTTGCTATTATCTTTGCAGCATCCACAATCTCCTGGCGCCCTCCATAGGCCATGGCAATGTTCAAATAAAAATTGCCATAATGTTTGGTGATATCTTCTACCTGGCGAGCAGTTTTTTGAAGAGATAAAGGAAGCAAGTTTAGATTACCCAGAATCCGAACTCGCATTTTTCGTTGATGGGTGCGGTCATCATCAATAAGTTCCTCTAATTTGATTCCGATCAATTCGAACAAATTTTTCTTTTCATCCTCTGGCCTGTTCAGGTTTTCTGTAGAGAAGGCATAGAGTGTAAGTTGTTTAACACCAAATTCATAACTCCAGTCAAGCACATTTTCTGTAGTGTTTGCACCCTGGATATATCCCTGTTGGGTAGACTTACCACTTTTGCAGGCAAATCTACGATTCCCATCCATAATAATTGCGATATGTTCAGGGACTCTGAATTCTCTGATCTCTGAAGTGAGGAGACGTTCGTATCCAGAATACAGAATATTGTTAATCGTTTTTCTGATACTATACCCCATATGCAAAACCATTTGCATAAACTAATACAAATAATTATTTAAATAGTTATCAATTTATTAAATAATTCGATTGTAATTATAAATATATCAAGTATAATGGAATATTATATACTGGTATCACCATAAAGAAAGAAAAATAATGAAAAAAAGGGCTAATTTATTATGATTGTTAATTTTCTTTGGATGGCATTGATTTTTTTTATCCTTGCAGCCATACTACCCAGCAAATTTAAATCTTATAGGATGCCAATCGGTGGTATGGGATGGATATTTTTTGCTGCGTATTGGGCTCTTCAACCGTTTTATTACCTAAAAGAAGGTGATTTTTCAATGGTAATTTTAATGCTTGTTGTGGCTTTGATCTGTTTGATCATCGCTCATCTCATGTTCATTACTTACTTAAAATCCAATAAAGGTATGCTGCAGGACAATCAAACTAATATAACAAAAACATTGATGGCAGCTACAACTGTAACTGCTATCGGTGCGCTGTTCTATTTTCCTTTTGCGCAGATTGAATCATTGAACCATTCTTTAATTTCTACTGTTACATCACAAACCTTCTGGCTTTCCCAGCAGGCAGGATTTCCTGTAATCAGATTGGATTGGAATATGATAATGCTTGAAGGATATCGAGTAGAGATCATTCTTGCCTGTACAGCCATCGAGAGCATTGCCCTGTTCTTTGGATTGATCCTGGGAATAAAAGCAGATCGAAAAAAAGTACTAATGGCATTAATGGCTTCAATTCCAGTAATCTACATCTTAAACCTAATCAGGAACACGTTTGTAATAGGAGCATATGGATATAAGTGGTTTGGAACCGGCCCGATGATAGTACATTTATTTGGAAATGAATATTTCCTGCACCAATCGGCCAGTTTCTATATTGGGCATCATATCATCGCAAAAGGAGGATCAGGAGTTGCATTATTATTCATTGCTTATGCAGTATTAAAGCTGCTTCCCGAACTTCTCGACCTTATCGACAACCTCTGGCTGTTAATTAAGGAGGATGTCAGGAATATTTTCAGGAGTGATTAGCCATTCTTGCCCGGAATACAGATACGCTATTAGGCGGGATTTTTGTAGTTGCAATTATCCTGGCAATTGCAGCTTTCTTCCTGGATTCGGAATTATTGGCAAAGGAATCTGCTCTTGTTTTTCTTTTGGATTTGCTTTTTATATGGTTCTTCAGGGACCCGGAACGACCAGTTGGGGGAATTGATGAGGGAATCGTATCTCCGGCTGATGGGAAAGTAGTGGATATCAGGGGAAATACGGCTTGTATCTTTATGAACTTCCATAATGTACATGTCAATAGGGCCCCTGTTTCTGGAAAGATTGTTAAGATGCATCACAGGGATGGCGGTTATTTACCTGCATTTTTCAAGGATTCGCTTAAAAATGAACGCAATACAATATGTATCGAATCAGATTACGGTTTGGTAAAAATGACACAAATAGCTGGTACCGTGCCCAGAAGGATTGATACATATTTCAATGTGGGGGATAGAGTGGTCAGAGGCGAGCGGATCGGAATGATCAGGTTCGGAAGCCGTGTGGACATAACACCCCCAGAGGGATATGCATTAACAATAAAAAAAGGCGATAGGGTCAAAGCGGCCATATCTATAGTAGCCAGGAAAGTGGATGAAGCTTCGGGGGCAATTCCTGATAATAATAAAGGTGAATAACTTGAATGACAGCATATTTCGATTGATCAAGCTTCCTGACCTTGTAACCCTGGTGAATGCACTGTTAGGTTTTACTGCCATCCTAATGGTTGTCCAGGATAATTCAAATACCTCCAATGCCTCGATCCTGATTGTAATGGCTGTGATTACAGACGGTATTGATGGTGCAATTGCCAGAAGATTAGAATATGGATTATTGGGCGAACAACTTGATTCACTGGCCGATATGATCTCATTTGGAGTTGCACCTGCTGTTATTGCATATTCTTTACTTGCAACACAATACCATTATTTGATCTGTATAGTTGGAGGGACATTCCTGGCCTGCGGCATTTTAAGACTGGCCAGGTTTAATGCTATCAATTATAAATCCGGATTCAGAGGTTTGCCCATTACAACATCTGGTCTTGCAGTTACATTATATATACTAACATTCGAAGGACTTAACTTTAAGTTATTTTCCTATGGTCTCCTGGGATTAATGGTACTTCTTGGTGGATTGATGGTGAGCAGGGTACCATATACAAAGATCAAAGATTTCAGGGTAATGTATTCAACTTTATTCTTATTATTATTGTTAATTGTATTTTTCTATTTAGGGGATCTAGAAAAAACACATGCAATAGCAGGTATTACGTGTATCCTGATTGGATTATACATTTTTAGTCCTGTTATGAAATTAAAAGAAATAATTAGAAAATGAAGCTTGTCCTTTTATAATGATCACATAAACAATAGATAAAGTGATGTAATTATGAGCACTTCACTATTTCCGGATGACCTTTCAACTCCATCCCTTATCCATGCACAGGAACTGGTCAGAAAGAAGGTCATCTTATATGATGATTATCCTGATCTTGCTATTGTGGGTGGTGTGGATCAGGCATTCTATAAAAACAACATTATATCCGGTATTGTGGTAATTGATTATGGATCATTGGAGATTATTGAGGAAGTTTATCATCAAGACACTGCTCAATATCCTTACATTCCCACTTTTCTTTCCTTCAGGGAAGGGCCAGCCATCACATCTGCCTTCTCCAAATTGAACCATGAACCAGATATCCTGATGGTAGATGGATGCGGAATCAACCATCCCCGGGGCGCCGGGCTTGCCACTCATGTGGGAGTGGCATTGGACTTACCTACCATCGGAGTAGCAAAGAATATATTATGCGGAGAGGGAGATGAGCCGATACAGGTCGGGGACGTGAATCCTTTGATGTTCAAAGCACAGCAGGTGGGCTGGCTCATCAAATCATGCCAGAGGTGCAGGTCCATTGTGGTAGCACCAGGTCACCGGGTGAGCATGAAAGGATCACTTGAGATAACTCAGAATATGTTAAAAGGTCACAAACTGCCTGAACCGTGCTTTCTTGCCCACAATTATGTAAACAGAATTAAGAAAACAATAAAGCACAATTAAATCATCCTGAGATCGAGATTTCAATGAACGAAAATCCTAATTATAAATGGAAGGCCATGTTCGTGGTTTCTATCGGAGTGTTCATGGCCACTCTTGACAGCAGTATCATAAATATTTCATTGCCTACATTAACAAAATACTTCCTGACTGATATTACCACTATTCAATGGGTGATACTTTCATATTTATTGACCATAACGGCCCTGCTGCTCACCCTGGGACGGATTTCGGATATGTATGGCCGAAAACCCGTATTTATTCTTGGTCTCTTGATCTTTACATTGGGGTCCGGGCTATGCAGTTTTTCTGCTACAGCTGGCCAGTTGATCGCATTTCGTGTAGTACAGGGTCTGGGAGCCGCCATGATCATGGCCAATGGTCCGGCAATTATCACGCATGTCTTCCCCCATACAGAACGAGGCAAGGCTTTGGGACTAATAGGTACTGTGGTGAGCATCGGTTTTATGGCAGGACCGGCACTTGGCGGTTTCTTGATAGGCTGGATAGGCTGGCAGAGTATTTTTTATATCAATATCCCGATCGGTTTATTGGGAACGGTTTATGCTTTAAAGACGTTACATCCGGATGAGGTTCAAGCTGAACAGAAATTCGATGTTCTGGGTGCTGTTTTTATGTTCATTAGCCTGACTGCACTGCTTTTGGGAATTACCCAGGGAGAGGAACTGAGATGGGGATCTCTGGAGATATTAGGATTATTTATTCTTTTTACTGTATTTTTACTGTTGTTCTTAATCGTGGAAAACAGAACCAGTCAGCCTATGGTTGAACTGTCTCTTTTCAGGAACAGACCGTTTTCAGCTTCAAATATGAGCGGTTTCCTCAGTTTCGTGGCAATGTCTGGCGTAACTCTTCTCATCCCTTATTATTTGGAGAATATATTAGGCTACAATATCACGCATGTAGGTGTGATATATATGGCAATTCCTCTGGTCATGGCATTGGTGGCACCTGTCAGCGGCTGGATTTCTGATAAGACGAATTCATTCAAACTTAGCAGTGCTGGGATGGGTATCACAAGTCTGGCCCTGTGGCTTATTAGCGATCTGGGGATGGGGTCGAGTTTCTATGATATTATTATCAGGCTTGCTCTTGTTGGTTTAGGTATGGGATTATTCCAATCCCCAAATAACAGTATAGTCATGGGAGCTGTGCCCAAAAACAGGCTTGGTATAGCAGGAGGCATGCTTGCAATGGTCCGCAATCTTGGAATGGTAACCGGTATTGCCATCGCTGGAGTAATATTTACCAGAAGCTCCCAAACCCTTAAGACCGCTGGATTTACCCCAGAATCGGCATTTTTAGGTGGGTTTCATGATGCCCTTATGGTAGCCGCACTTATTTGTGGTATTGGTGTTTTGACCTCACTGGTAAGAGGTAAATTAAAATACAATTAAATTGAATATTTGTATAGGGTTTCCCTGTATATTGGGAATAATTAATATTGAAAGGAGGGTTAATTATGGTAGATTCACAGATATTGAATAGTATATATGGAATGATTGATCAGTTCATTGCCTTTATTCCGGTTTTGGTCGCAGTCATCATTCTATTAATTTTAGGATTGTTTTTAGGAAAATTATTTGGTAAGATTGGATCAAGAATCCTGGACAAAATCGGCCTTGACGATCTAATTAACAAAACCATGATCGGAGATATAGTACTGTCGGATTTTTCGGTGCTGTAATCAAATGGTTTATTTATCTGATCTTTGCAGTGATCATTATTGAGCTGTTAGATATACAAGTGGTTGCTGAATTTATTACAACGCTAATTCAATACATTCCTCTTATTATTACTGCTTTAATAGTATTGATTATTGGATTATTACTAGTTGATTTTATATCAGGCTTAATTAAAAATGTACTAATTGCCACAGGTATTGATGATCAGATAGTGAAAAGTGATATTGGAAAGCCCCTATCTGCAAGCGGGTTGACCCCATCATCCATAATAGCAGGATTGGTTAAATTATTTGGATACCTGCTATTTATCACAGCATCTGTAGAGATCCTGCAGTTTAACATGATAACAAATTTCATGATCCAGGTAATGAACTACCTGCCAAGTCTTTTCACTGGTATAATCATATTAATCATAGGAATGCTAGCAATAGACTTCTTTATGGATTATATCAGTTCCATAATGAAAGGCATGAAGGTAGAAGGTGCCGATGTGTTTACACCATTATTAAAAGGATTTTTGTTCATCATCATCATCCTGATGGCCCTGGATGTCATGCTGGTGAATACCAGCATATTCTATATATTCCTGGGACCATTGGCCTGGGGATTCGCCATAGTAGTGGCATTTAGATGGGGAGTAAAAGAGGCGGTTGTTGCATACGCACAATTTAAAAAATAGGCCTCTTTTCCTTTTTTTTTCACGTGGGATTTAGTTAATCAAAAATTAATAAGATCCTTAAACAGAGTCTTTACCAGAAATTATCTTTAATCTCTCAACGCCGCTTATTTCTTTAATGATGTCTGCAGTAGAAGGCGGCACCAGAGATTCCCATTCTTCTTCGTTCAGCATTCTGCGGCGAATTTCAGTACCGGAATATTTATCGCGCTGGTACAGAGGTGATTGCCTTACTTCAAATCCGGCCTCTTCGAACAAGCGTATTACTAGCGGGTTATTAGAATATACAATCTGAAAAGGAGGGGTCATAGAAATAATGTGGGATACCCAGACAGAATTGCGCTTGATATCCTCAATGGGTATAATATAATGCCTGACACCCAGTTCCTGGAGTGCCTTTGTCATCATAAGTACCCTCTCACCTGCAGTAAATAAATCATCCGGCTCATGACTGGCCTGGGCACTTCCGATGCCGATTATGATTTCATCTACTTCATGTGCGATGGATTCAAGTACTGTCTGGTGTCCCAAATGATACGGTTGGAATCGTCCTATGTAGAATGCTCTTCTGGAGTCCATTCTCCGCCAGCCCAGACCACTTCATTGAACTTTTGGTAGTCCCAAGAATTGTTCTTGTGTTTTTGGGCTGCGAGCTTCTGGATGATCTCCATGAAAATGGGTTTTTCGTCATATTCCATTCCCTGAACCTTATCCAGGTATTCCTTACCGATCTCGTTGCGGATAAATATGGTACTCCAGCCGTCAGGACTGCCTACGCTACCCACACTGATATCTGCATAATAGGATGTGTAATCCATACAGTGATGGCAGGGTTTACGGGCCATGTGAGCTATTTCCTTAATGGGGACCGCTTTTTTATCATCAGCAGTCTCTGCCACGAACTTTCCTTTGGCAAAGTCAAGTTTTCTGACAGCTTTTCGATCCAGTCCCATGACATTAGGGATAATATTTTCGCCCATGTCATCATAGGTGAAGCTCTCCATACAGATCAGTCCAATGACCAGTTTTATCTTATCGGTCAGGTTCTCACGGAGCAAGGACGCTGCATGTGCCTGGCATGGAGTGCCAACTACAGCTATCTTTTCATAATCCTTAAGAGCATCCCGCAGTTTTGAGATGACCGGTTCATAGGTATATTTGGTACCACCAACACTGGTAACCTGGTCAGCTCTTGTCAGCACCACAACCTCGGTCTCCCAATCTTCGTTTCGGGATACACTGAGAGCAGCATCGATCTCGCCCTGTTCGAACAGAGATTTCAGTATACCGGTAACTACAGCACCATCCTGACCATGCAGGGAACTCTTACCTACCCGCTGTTCGATGATATTATCGAACTCATCATCACCAGGGAAACCATCCAGAATTGGGCAGATCCGCTGGCATGCAAGACAGTTCTGGCAGGTGACACAATTTTTACAATCCACATAGCACTGCCTGTGTTCACAGTAATTGTCCTCCCTGCTTATCTCGCTGAACAGCTTGATAATAGAGGGTTCATCTACTGTTGGACTGAACTTATCATAGTTTGCTTCGTCGTATAAATTCACCCGGGCTGCCTGCATGGGGCAGATGGCCTCGCATCCGCCGCATGCTGTACACAGCACGTTTTTCACTACTTGATATATCTTCGGGAACCCCAGTTGAGGAACCGGGATCTCAGCGCTCAATTAATTTCCTCCGATTATTTCCTTTCCTATTAGTTTTATGGATTTTTCTTTATCAGGGCCGATTGGGGATCCGCAAACGATCTGGGTCACACCGATCTTCTGCAATGCAGCGACCTTCTCTTTACAGACCTCTGGTGTGCCGCAGATACTGAAGGCATCCATCATTCCAGGAGTGACTGCACCCATAACAGTACCAAAGTCACCCTTTCCAATGGCTGCTCCGATTGTTCCTTTTGCAGCAACATCGACACCGTGTCGTTGAAGTACCACATCAGGTGAACCGGCTACAATAAATGCCACTACGATCTTGGCAGCATTAATGGCCTTTTCTTCATTCTTATCTATTGAGAAACATGCATATGCACCAACATCAACCTCTTTTGGATCTCTGCCTGCTTTTTCGGCTCCTTTCTTAATGGCTGCGATAGCAATCTCAAAGTCCTTTGGATGGGATGCGTTGATCAGTACACCATCTGCCACTTCGCCTGCTAATTCCAGCATCTTGGGTCCCTGTGCACCCAGATAGATGGGTATTTTACCAGCACTGAACGCCATTTTAGCGCCTGCGATCTTAACCATCTCTCCGTCCAGGTTGACCTTTTTACCTGCAAAGAATTCTCTTAATGCCTGGATGGATTCCTTTGAAGTGGACAGTGGTTTTGTCCACTCGATACCCATGGCATCAAAAGTGGCTTTATCTCCGGGTCCTATACCCAGGATTGCTCTTCCCCCTGATATTTCGTTAATTGCTGCTATGCTTGAAGCAGTAACTGCAATATTTCTAGTGTAGGGATTTGTAACTCCCGTCCCTAGTTTTATTTTATTAGTATTCATGGCCAATACAGCCAGGGTAGTATATACATCCCTGTTATTGTAATGGTCCGTAATCCACACATTGTCAAAACCCTGAGTTTCAGCCAGCTTCGTATAATGAGCCAACTTTAAAACAGGATCGCTAGGTACAAATTCTATCCCAAACATTAAATGTCCTCCATTAACTGTAAAAGTATTGAATCTTTACTGGCTTAAAAGCATATTGGTTTTATTCTGATCTCTGACCAAGGATAAAGCAGACGCATTAAATAAGATTATAGATATTTATATAAAATTAATGACATTATTATGAAAGTATTGAAACCGGGCGTATTATGAGACTGGATTCCTTTTTAGTTGAATTGGGGAAAGTAGCAAGCAGGAGCAGGGCAAAGCAGGCCATCATTGAAGGTGGTGTAAGAGTTGACGGCAAACCTGTAAACAAACCCTCCAAACAGGTGAGTTATTCAAATAAGATCGAGGTTGTTAAAAACATTGATGTGCCAGCAGGATACCTGAAACTAAAATCCATTCAGGATACGACAAATATTATTCATCCAGGGGACTATGTACTGGACCTGGGTTCCAGTGCAGGAGGTTTCCTTCAGTACGCATCAGAGATTGCCGCACGTGTAAAAGGTATCGAATACAGTAATGATTTCATACACTTGCTTGAAGAATTGTCAGCTTCCAGGAATAATATCACAATAATGAAAGGTGATGTGTTCACTATGCCAATATCTGAAATGTCTGAAAAGCCAGTAGATGTGATCCTGAATGATATTACTGTAGCACCAGAGGATTCTATCAAAGTGCTTGAAAAAGTGCTGCCTTTATTAAAACCGGATGGACGACTTTTGCAGGTATTAAAACTTTCAAACAGATCGGGACATGATAATTACCTGAGCAGGATAAAAGAACTGGAACTTACGATAAAGCATGTAATCGAGCCGCAAAAGAGAGAAATATATGTGGTAGCAGTGCGTAACCAAGACAGCGAGGCGAACCAATAATGGCAAATCTATGCACCATTTGTGGAAAAAAAGAGATGCTGCCATACAAATGCAAATTCTGTGGGTGGACATACTGCTCTGAACACCGCCTGCCAGAGAATCATGATTGTATTGGTCTTGAAAAATTTAAAGAACATTCAAAAGAAAGCGGAAAGATCATTTACCAGCCGGTTTCAGAGACATTCAGAAAGCGAAAAATTGGACTTCCATTTTTTGAACGAAGGTCAAAATCTCCTTATGCAATTCCCATATCCAGGAATTATTCCATTTACCTTATTATAATTTCAGTTGTGATGTTCTTTCTTCAATTATTGATTCCTGGTTTTACCAATTTATTTTTGTTAATTCCTCAATTAATCATTAACCGTCCCTGGACTATAGTTACATACATGTTTCTACATGGAGGAACTCGCCACATATTAATTAATATGTTGGTATTGTTCTTTTTTGGCCCTACACTTGAGAGAAAGATCGGCAGTATAAAATTCCTGCAGGTATATTTTGGTGCGGGACTGTTATCTGCTATCGGACATATGATCCTCTCCCCTTCACCAGTGCTTGGTGCAAGCGGAGCAATATACGGGATTTTTGCATGCCTGGCAGTTCTTGACCCTGAAATAAGGGTATATTTCTTTCCAATGAAAATTATAAATGCGTTGATATTATTCAGTCTATATGATCTCTTATTTATTGGTGCCGACGATATGATCGCACATGGCGCTCACCTGTCCGGACTACTGTTCGGGCTTTATATGGCATTTAAACTAAAGAAGGAAGGTTCAATCTATTCACCATGGTGAGTCGCAAAATATAATATGGTCCAGGTTGAATAGCAAATTGCAGGAGCATTACAATTATGGCGAAAAAAAAGAAAAAAGGAAAAGCAGAAAAAGAGCCAGCAGTTAGCCCCAAGTCTAAGATCATATTCCCATTTTATTCAAACGAAAGATGGAACAACTGGATAGAACAGGTCAAAGAAAGTGGGTTTGAACTCAAGGAAGATGATGAGGATGCGGGAAAATCAGGTGAGATATTTGTCAACATGGGAGATGATATCATACTTGCATGCTTGAAACTAATCGCTAAATTCGATAGTAAAGAACTCTCACTGGATGGGGCCTTCGATGCATTGACTGAGATCCGGGACGTTGTGTTAAAACCCCTCGATCCAATAAGTGAATCCATAGACCTTATGGTCGATTCATTGCAGACCTCACTTATCGGTGTGTTTGCCTCCTGCGAATATTATATCGAAAAAGGTGCCGATAATTCTGTTGATCTGGTTGAACTTGTTAAAAATGCTGTTTCTTCAGAAGAGAAGAATGACCCCGGTGCGGCCCTTAGTTATATTGCAGTCCTTGGAGCCAACGTTTTGAAAGGGGCTGAGATATCAGATGAAATGATATCGGATATTCCGTATGGTCTGGTGGCAGAATGGATGGACGGTCTGGATTCATTGGCAGCAGCCATGATGGGGGATGACAGTTACAAATTCGACGAACCTGATGAATAATAACGATCTTTTCAGGTTTTAATATTTAAAGGTAGGATACTGTGCTGCTTCATAATATCCTGGAACTTTCCGAGGATGAGAACTTATTTTTACCGGAAGATGGCTGCAGCAGTCTAAATGAACTTAACCAGACTCTGGGGTTCATGCACCAGATCATAGAATCAGGAGAGGTGAACTCAGAGATTCGGGTATTGAAGACACAGGAGGATGAGATTGTATGCCTGGCGATTTTTAATTCTGAAACAAAAGAATATCCTGCTTTCTGGGCAATATTCACCAATCAGGTGGCAAGAAACGGCATTCGATCTCCTGCTGCAGAACATTTTTCCAGTTTGGCTGAGAAAATAATTAATCCTGTTAATTCCCTGAAAACGATGAAAACCACATCAGAGGAATTGGACACTGCTCTAAGAGAATATTTTTCTATAAACCTTGTTAATCGCCAGTTATGCGATGGGTGCGTAAAGGGGCCTGAAACATATGAGATGGTATTTTTTGAGAACCGGGTTCTAAGACTCGTTGAACTCTTCGGAAAATTGGGCAGTAGATTTGATACTTCGGGTCAGGTTCTGGAAATATGCTGCGGGAATGGGATGGCAACCATGTCGCTGGAAAAACTGGGCATCTTTCCTTTGACAACAGATTATGACCGCTGCGAAATATGCCAGGGACTTGAGCATATGGTGTTGAAACCTGAACGCTCGGTTGTGATGGATGCTACAAGGTTAACACATTTCTTTTCAGAGGATTCCTTTGATTCGGTTATCGGATTCATGCTCGGGACCATATACGTTTTCAATAAAGATATCTGGATAACCATTATGAGGGAGTCCATGAAAGTGGTCAAGCCTGGTGGACAGCTGTTGTTCACTGTTAACAAGCGGGAAGAAATGGATATCTTAAAAGAGGTGCTGGACAGCTTAGGGGCAGTGGGTGAATTGATTGACAACACTGATAATAACGGGATATATGATCAGTGGGTATACCTGGGACAGAAGCGTTAATAACTGGAACTATATATCGATTTATTCTTTTTTAATTCGTACTGTTGGTAAGAACAAGATTTTCAACACATCTTCAATTTGAATTCAATACCATAGCCTTAAACAAAATCCTTATTTAATCTAAACAGTATCTCATACCAAAATTACGGTGACAATATTATGCAGATACTACTCATCCATTCAGATTATATAGAATATGAGGTCAAAAAAGAAACTCCCGTGGCTGAGAAGATAGAGGATGAAATGCGCCATGGCAGACTTGACGAAGCTCTCACAGTGTTTATAGCAGTTGAAAAAGCAGATGAATCAGACCCTGAAAAAGCTGTCAATCTAACTCTTGAAGAGATAAAAAAGGTGGCAGCACAGGTAAAAGCTGAAAATATCATGCTCTATCCTTACGCCCATCTCAGCAGTTCCCTGTCTTCGCCAAAAGTAGCAGTCAAAGTCTTAAAGGACCTGGAAGCCGCCTTGAAGGATGAGTTCAATGTTAAGCGGGCACCATTCGGATTTTACAAGGCCTTTGAAATTAAATGTAAAGGTCATCCATTGTCTGAACTTTCCAGAACCATCAAGGTTGATGAATCTGCAGAAACGACAGCTACTCCCGGCAAAGAGAAAGAAGAAGTGATAAGCGAGGCCATCAAAGCCGAGGAAAAAGCAAAATCATACTGGCATATCCTGACCCCTGACGGGGAATTGCACAGCTTTGAGGATTTTGATTTTTCAGGCCATGACAACCTTAGTAAGTTCAGGGACTATGAAGTATCTAAAAGTCGTGCCGTGGACCGCACACCTCCCCACGTGGAACTGATGAGGCGGCTTGAGATCGCTGATTATGAACCGGGAAGTGATAGCGGTAACATGCGTTTCTATCCCAAGGGTCGTCTTATCAAAAGTTTGCTCGAGACCTATGTGCTGGACAGGGCGGCGGCAATGGGAGCTATGGAAGTGGAAACTCCGATCATGTATGACATGAATCACCCTACCCTGAAAAAATACCTGGACCGCTTTCCGGCCAGGCAGTATTCCATTGATGCAGACAAGAAGAGTCTGTTCCTGCGCTTCGCCGCATGTTTCGGTCAGTTCCTTATGAACCACGATATGACCATATCCTACAGGGACCTGCCCCTGAAGATGATCGAGATGACCCGCTACAGTTTCCGTAAGGAACAGAGTGGGGAGCTGGTAGGCTTAAGGCGTCTTCGTGCTTTTACCATGCCAGATATGCACACCCTTGCTGGTGAAATGGAGCAAGCCATAATTGAGTTCAGACAGCAGTATGATATGTGTATCAGCGTGTTGAATGACATGGGCCTGGGACTTGATGATTATGAGGTAGCCATTCGGTTTACTCGCGATTTCTATGAGGAAAACAAGGAATTCATAACAGAACTGGCCCGTACAGTTAATAAACCGGTAATTATCGAGATGTGGGACCAGCGATTCTTTTATTTCGTACTTAAATTCGAATTCAATTACATTGATGCCCTGGATAAAGCCAGTGCACTATCAACGGTCCAGATCGATGTAGAGAATGCAGAACGGTACGATATCAGTTACATTGACCAGGACGGGGAGGCAAAGCGTCCCACTATTCTGCATTGCTCGCCCAGCGGCGCTATTGAGCGTATAATCTATGGACTGCTTGAGAAGAACTATATGCGGACCGAGGCAGGAGGAGTGCCCATGTTCCCGGTGTGGTTGTCACCAACCCAGGTCAGGGTGATCCCCATAGCAGACAGGCACAGGGAAGCGGCAGAGGAGGTGGCCATGATGCTGGGTTGCAGGGTGGATATTGATGACAGGGACGAGAGCGTGGGTAAAAAGGTACGAGACGCAGGTATGGAATGGATCCCTTATGTTGCGGTGCTTGGTGACGAAGAATTTGAAAAGGGTGAACTGACCGTTACCATCCGCTCAGAAAGTGAACCAAAGAAACCGAAGCAGGTAAAAATTAAGCCCTGGGACCTGTCTGCCAGGATACAGGCCGAAACTGCCGGACTGCCCTATAAAGGATTGGCATTGCCTGTGCATCTGTCAACCAGACCAAAATTCATTTAATGTGAGGATTTTCGTTTTTCTAATGGAAAGGCTTTTAATTGAGTAACGATTACAGAAGGCTACATTTCACAATGGGACAGTAGGGTAGCCTGGCCGATCCTCGAGCGTTTGGGACGCTTGGACCGCGGTTCGAATCCGCGCTGTCCCACCATTGATTCATCTGTCTTTTTCTGATTATTTTTTTCCCAAATCGCAAATGACCGATATTGTTTCGATATTTTTCAAATATAACACCTCAATCAATTATTCCAAAAATGAATCCTGAAATTGTTGCCGCCACGATCACAAGCGAGATATAAAGAACTGTTTTTCTGGTACCCATGATCCTGGCTATCACCAGCATATTTGGAAGGCTGAGTGCCGGGCCTGCCAGCAGCATTGTAAGGGCCGGTCCCCTTCCCATTCCCAGCTTTGTCAAAGCACTGATAATGGGCACTTCGGTAAGTGTTGAAAAGTACATTAACGCACCCGAGACCGAGGCTATCAAATTAGAGGAAATACTGTTCCCTCCAACCAGCGCAGCCACCAATGAGCCGGGCAGCAGTTCTACAATAACCCCGGCCATGAACACGCCTACTAACAGTAGCGGAGTGATCTGTTTAACCAGGAACCAGGTCTCTTGCATCCAGTGCTTTAACTCTTCATGGCTGTACCAGCGCCAGGAAAGAACAATTGTCAAAAGCACAATTAATAACACACCAGCTTTTCCAATTAGTGTTTGAACCGTACCTGCAAATACCAGTATGGCTACCAGAAGCAGGAAAATTATTGTAGTCTTCAGGTGTTTATCATCTCCTGAAAAACTGAAATTTGACTTATTTTTCTTCTTCTCAAATACAACCGACATGACCAAACCGATAATAATGGACAGTCCTATAGCTGCAATGGCTCTGGCAGCCCCGATATCCAGACCCAGTATCTGGGCAGTATATACAATAGCCAGCAAATTGATGGCGGGAGCTGAATACAGGAAGGTAGTAGCTGGGCCGATCCCTGCTCCCCTCTTGTAGATCCCGGCAAATAAAGGCAGGACAGTGCAGCTGCATACCGCTAATAGTATTCCACTTACTGCGGCTACTGAATAGGTGATGTATTTTGGGGAATCAGCACCAAAATATTTTAGTATTGATTCTCTGGAAAATAGGGAGGCAATGGCACCTGCCAGAAAAAAAGCCGGCACCAGGCACAGGATTACATGAAGGGCCAGATATTCTTTCAAAGCATTGATACCTGCATAGAATAATATGTCTACACTCATCATTTCAAAATATATTGAAATACTCGTATTTAAGCATATTTGAAATGCCTTGCTGGAAAAATATTTAATTTTTCAAAATTATGCTTGTTCAGGGAAAATGAGAAAGATGGCATCGAATTTTGAAGACACACAAGTGTCCATTTATACACTGCGGCCGGAAAGTATTGTTTTCCCGGGTGATCGGGTATTGCTTAAGGTCAACCTTCTGGCACCCAGGCCGCCAGTAGATGCGGTCACCACTCATCCGGCTGAAGTAGCTGACGTCATCGATCTCGCACTGGACATTTCAGGAATCCAGGCGGTAGCAACAGAAATCAGATGTTTTCAATTGAACAGTATATCTGGCGAATACCTTTCTTATTGCGCTCACTTACCCGTTCCATCACCAGTTCGGCCATACCACCGCTGGCCAATACCAGGCAGTTAAGCCCCCTCAGTGCAGACAGCATGGCAGATTGTATAACATCCACCTCAAAATTCAGGTGAATAGCTGCCTTTCTGGATGTTACCTTGGCAGATGTACCCATAGCACCCACCCTGTCAAATCCTAACATCATTCCACAGATCATTTCAATGTTAACCTGATTAGACCCGCCTTCAATGACACGTGGGATTTTCAGCACATGGATAGTCCCTGTTTTAGATATCAGTGATCCAGTAACATCCTCTACCAGCACTTCGTTGCCTGCTGCTGCATCCGACAGCGTTCTGCCTGTAACATGATTTTGAAAATCTGCAACAGCCAAAATTGTACCTTCACTCATTATGAGGCCTACCTTTTGCCCCTCCTGTAAGGGGCAGTCAGCCACCGCACATCTGACATCCGTGATGGGGGCTTCCATGGAATCCACAAGGTCCAGTATAGTCATGGGAACATGTCCTTCAGCTATCCCCCGGGCTTCGAATTCCCTGTAGGTCTCAACAATGGTCGGAAGTCTTAATTTTGACTGCTCGATAAGTGTCCGATCTGAAAAAATGCTGCGTGGATGTCCGGATGCACGGATTTGACCACGATTGATGACATATATGATATCAGCCCAGGTTGATGCCAGGTCAACATCATGGGTCGAGATGAGAATGGTCTTTCCTAAATGATTGAACTCATTTAGCATATCCACAACCTCGTCCGCACCCACCGGATCAAGATTGGATAGGGGCTCATCAAGAATTATCACTTCCGGCTCCATGGCAACAACGCCTGCTATTGCAACTTTCTTTTTCTGCCCGCCGCTTAAATAATGGGGTGGTTTGTCCTTGAATTTGGTAAGACCCATATATCCAAGAGTACTGTTTACACTGTTTGCGACCTCTTCTGTTCGAAATTCAAGGTTCCTTGGACCGAAAGCCACGTCATCATATACTGTGGGTGCAAATATCTGGTCATCTGAATTTTGAAAAACGACCCCGATTTTTTTCCGGATCTCACGAAGCGATTTTGCATCGTATCCAAATGGTATGCCATTTAGCAAAATCTCACCACTTTTAGGCTTCAAGGTCCCGTTCAATAGTAAAAATAGTGTGGATTTTCCAGATCCGTTCTGTCCTATAAAAGCTATCTTTTTTCCTTTTTTAATTTCAATGTTAATACCATCAACGGCCAGAGTTCCATCCGGATATGAGTATGTAAGATATTTTGTCTCTAAAATATTCATGATTTTTCCTCAAATAGAAACATAATTTATGACATACGAAGTGGCCATGATGAAGACGAAATATGAAGAGGTTAGAATTACTTCAGATATTTTAACCGGTCTATTGGGGGTGGAGATGGTCAATTTACCATCATAGCACCTGGAATTCATAGACAAATATGTTTTTTCTCCCTGTTCCCATGACCGTATGAATAGAGTGCTCAGCAACATGGACATCGAACGAATTGAACTTTTAAAATCTTTGTATCCCAGTCGAACAGTCTGAGCATACTTAATATTCATAGCTACATCCAGAAATACGAATATATAGCGATACATCAGCATTGATAGTTCGATCAAAGGCTCTGGGATCCTTGATGTCTTAATAACAGAAAAAAGCTCGACCATGGGTGTTGAAAGAGCAAGAAAGAACAAACAGGACATTCCACTTACTGTCCTTGATATCACCAGCACTGCCATATTGAATCCTTCCCTGTTTACAGATAGAGTAGTATTTACAATGCTGATACGGAATACTTCATTGCCTGATCCAAAGAATAACAATATGATGATCGATCCCATCACGGCAAATACCAGCGGTGCAAATATGAGCTTTATATAAAATCGAATGGGAATTTTTCCGATATAAACCGTTGCGAAACTCATACAAATGGCGATAATAAAAATAATTACGGGTGATGTGGATGACACACCGAAAAGTAACCCGAAGACTACAATAGCCAGTTTGAGCCAGTTGTTGCTATATCTTAAGGGGCTCATTAACGCATAGTCATCAATAAGATTTTTCATAATGAATTCTCACATTGAAATTCCATAATCATGTGGATTGATTTTTCCCTTTATAATATCCAAAGAAGTAACCTATGATCAAAGCTCCTATGGCAGCTTGAAGTGCAAATAGAAGACTTTCGATCTCACCACTTGGAGGTTCCCATATAGGTTCAGCTATTGGTTCATAGGCCCCCCCTGTCAATTCTTCAATCACACCCTCGGCCTGACTATCTGCACCACTAAACTCAGCATCGGTAGAAGAAGAAATGTATAGGAACTGGGCCACGAATATCAGGATAATTGCAGCGACAATAAGTTCTCCTTTCATACCCACAACTCCTTGATCTTATGAATGGTCTTTTCATTGATCACTTCAAGTTTTACCAGAACATCACTTCTGACCTGGATTACATATTTGAATATAAGCGCTGTAAAAGCTCCTTCGATAATAGCAAGAGGAATCTGTGTCAAGGCAAAAATGGCTGCAAATGCTTTGAACGATACAAGCACACCTCCGGTTTGTGCCGGAAATGCCAGGGCAAGTTCCAGGGAAGTAACAACATATGTAGCCCAATCGGCCAGTGCGGTCGCCAGAAACACAGTTAGATAGAAATTAAGATTTAATTTCATACCGAACTTGAATATAATATAGGCAACTACCGGGCCAGCTATACCCATAGAAAAAACATTAGCACCCAGGGTTGTCAGACCGCCATGGGCCAGAAACATGGCCTGATACAGCAATACTATAACTCCAAGAACCGCTGATATTGCCGGCCCAAATAGAATAGCAGCCAATCCGGTCCCTGTTGGATGAGAACAACTTCCTGTTACTGAAGGTAGTTTAAGGGAGGAGAGTACGAATATATATGCTCCAGCTACAGCCAGTAAAGGTAATATCTCACGTTTATCAGATATGAGTTTGTTTAACTTATAGACACCATAAAATATTACAGGAGTCGATACTGCAAACCAGAATTGCCACCAGGGACCGGGTAAAAAACCTTCCATAATATGCATAGTGATTCTCCAAATCAAGTTTACTTGTTTTATAACAAGTAAACTTGATAAGTAGATTTAACATTTAAAAAGGTTTCTATTTAATAATCTCAGATTTGATAGTCATAATACCTTTGCTAAGCCATACTTTTTTCAACCATATTGGTTGAATCAAAGGCAGTGGTGATATAAAATAATTTGAAACCGCTGACAACAAAGATGAAATAACAGTTTTCCCTCCACTCTCACTAGCATACACCCCAGCCTATGCGCCGCATGGCGTTGGGGACTGCTATGGTTACAGCTGCCCCTCCCGGGGACCCGACAACGTGTTTGCCGGTGAGGTTACCAACAGGGGCTTTGCTTCTGGTCCTGGTTTGATCGATGTACTAGGGATTGGTTCTTAACCTGCGGACCGGCTTCTGAAAGATGATCTGCAAGGGTTTTATGTTTTCTTCGACGCTTGTATTGATTCCGGGTTAACAAGCATAAATGATATTAGATATTGAAATCCATTTTTTATTAATACCCTATTTCTGAAGTATACCTTTCATTTTTTTTATATAAACATTAAATTATTCCGTCCATGTTTTATTTATTCTAGAAACTTTTTTATACGATTTCGAACAATATTACATATTAATTTTTGGGGCAAAGAAAATGAAAATAAGAGTAGTAAGTTCAAAAAATGAAATCGGTACTGTAGGAAAAAATGAAGAATTTATTCATTTAACATTCAGACCATCTAATAAGGATATTTTCCAACTGGTTCAGAGATGTAAGAATCTTAAAGCTATTCACATACCAACTTCCTATAAAAAAACAATATCAAATTCTACTTTAATGTTCCTTGAAATGCAAAATATTACATTAATGGAAGGTGATGTGTGGGGTCATAGAAAAGATATTAATGAATATTATGAGATTAAACCCAACGTATTTGAAAGAATTAATGAACTAAAAGATGCTGGACATTCAAAAGATCAGATAACATCTCAATTGAGCAAAGAAACTCAGTTAAGCAAAGATTTGATTGCTTTTTTAATATAGAGACAGTTCCTTTGAGTACCAGCCCAAAGGATGCAGGGAGTAAAGCAAATAATGGGTTACAAGACCGTTTATAGGTCTCCTGGATGGAATGTAAATTCCTAGAGTTTCTTAACCTTTTTATCGATAAGTTTTATGATCTTATCATATGAAGGTGGCGGCCCGGTTCTAACTTTTTTATTATCAATGAACAGGCCATCTACTATACCCCATTCCTCCAATACATTCCTTTCATTGGTAGCAATCTCCCTGAAAACAACATCTTCACCAAATTCTGCTGCGGCCCTCTTTGCCCTCTCATACGTTAAGTTCTGGGCCGGGCACCATCCATTGATGAATGCAGTTACTGTCACTTTACCTGGTATGTTATCAGGCATTTTCTTTTGTTTTATCCATCTGGGAGGAGTGACATCATCTACAAAAGGTTTCCACAGCAGCATAGAAATACCTTCCCTGTCAACGTTGGAATATCCCTGTTTCTTGAACCATGATGCTTTCATCCAGAAGGGAAGGAATATACCCCATGCAACTATGCCTTTTGCACCGAGATTTTTTGCATCGGTCTCTGCTGCTTGCAGCAATGCTTTTCCCATCCCTTTTTTTTTAAAATTTCCCCTCCCCTCTTTATGAGCATGGACCCAGATACAATAAATGAAATACAGGTCTTCCCCTTCTACAAATGAGTGCTCGATGGGACCGTATTGAATCATTCCACCTACTTTTTGGGTATCATCTCTGGCAAGCTTAACTCTTAACCCCTTATTCTTCATTCTGTCATACCAAAGTTCCTTACGAGTGCCTGCTTCCTTCATCTCGTCTGACCAATCCTCAAGGCACATTAAATATAATGGCTTATACTCATCTGTAAGATCGATTACGTCCACGTTTCATCCCTTCTCTTTAGATATTTGTTCAAAACTCCAGCAACGTTCTCTGATACGGGTCATCCACAACTTCCAGGAGCATATCAAACTGTTTTTTGATCCTTTTCATCAGATGTGCCCTGAAATTTGGTTCAGGGAAAAGATATATAGGATTCTTAATGACCTCCATCCTGTTCAGGTCGAACAACCCAGGTCCTTCCATCTCAAGAATATGCCTTGAGAAATGTTTCGCTGCAAGGTAGAAGTATTCGCATGTCCGCCCGTATGTATCCAGATACTCAACAGCAAGTTTTGGATGCACTTTTTCCTTCCATTCCTTGATCTCTATACCTACTATGTAATGTCTTTCAGAACTTCTGAAAACCGCAATGATGTCTGCAAGGTTGCATACACTCTTTCTGCACACGAAGGGTTTCAGATGCATCTCTGATGTATGAAAGACCGGCGTACCATGCTGATGGATCGAGTTAACGATCTCATGGGAATTGATAGTTGTCCCGAACCTGGAAAATTTCACATACAATGATAGGTGAAAAATAAAGAAAAATATTGGGTAAGTGAGGTGAAAGTAATAGCGTTAATTCTTACTTTGCATTATACTGTCAATTCTTCAAATAACCACTTGAATTCCTGGGGACGAATTAAAAATGTAAGATTATTAATGGAACGTACAAGTCCGTACATCTCCTGTGACCTGGTCAATCCAACATCATTAAAATTCCCTGGCTTTATTTTCCGGACTTCAGGAACATTCCTAAAATTAGGATTTGGTATCAACCCTTCCTTTGTTAAATAATAAGCGGCCCCATGCATCTCAATATATGGCTTATAAACCGATGAAAAATTTCTGGACACCCAATTGGCCATTTTCAGTTCCTTGTTACTGGCATTTATCGTCACATGTCCGTAATCAGGTGGGATGATCACCTTATCTCCGGCTGAAGCTTTTATCAATACAACGTCAGATACAACCCCAGCATCCCGTTTCTGCAGCAGGTAATGTGCCTCGCCGTTCAGGACCTCATATACTTCCGGATATGAGGTGTTGGTATCTGGTACAATAGGATGATAATGACCCTGGGTCTTTACATATTCTTTACCAAGCATGGCAGGAGGAATAATAGTAATATCATACCGAAGACCGTGTTCTTGAATTATCTCACGGTCTTTGATGCTGAGGGCCAGGTCCCGGTACATGTAATAAAGTATCCGGTCTCCAGTCTGCAAAATGTCCGGATCAAGCAGGACGGAAGACATATCTGATAACATCCTTATGCCAGGTTCCTGTGTCTTTCCTCCGAAGGTAAGTGTTCTGTCCATATATATTCCCACATGCATTTTTTGGATTGAATGATAATAATAATAATATTCTAATGAAACCTGACCATTCTCCCAATTTCTTCAGGATAAAAAGACAATACTGTACCAATGGTTATTAAAATTGTGGCCACCCAGAACAATGGTAAGTGAAGGCCACTGGTGCGCATAATCACAAAATCAAACACAAAAATCACGATTCCCATATGCAGCATAGCAGACCCGACCTGGATAAAATATCCATCCCTCTCAAAGGTCAGGCCACCCCATTTTATTATTGTCAGAATCATAACCGCGGTCTGGATAACGATCGAAATCCCAAGCAAAAACCCAAGACTGGCCTCAATATTGAGGACAAGCGCGATGATGATGTTCAAAGCCAGGATTCCTGCTCCAGATGAAAGCAGCGTCTGCCGGGGCACGATCCTTTTTGGTATGCATAATCCCAGGATGACCAACAATAATACAACGAATGGATAAATGTATAGGTTCATGCTGTCGATATAATGCCCGTATAGAGGTGTTTCAATCCAATTGGGCATTGATTCAGTTGTAATTGTGTAATATCCTATACCATATAGGCACACTAATCCTATAGCAGTTAGCACTGCTGCGGTAACAACCATAATATAGAAATTATAGGTTTTTGGTTTCATGGTCAGTTTGAGGTTCATCTTCTGATCATCCTATTATTATTGTGTTGTTATTGTGTTACAGCATGTATACCCGGTGCAATATATGTAAGTAGATATGTAAAGACCAGGGCCATGAAACATAATATACCGATTATTGCCGTGGCACGCCACATGTTGCGCTTCTTCAAATAAATCCTGGTGTGCAGATAAGCAGAGTACAGCACCCACATCATGATGCTGCCATTGACCTTCGGGTCCCACCACCACGACTTACCTTCCCAGGCCACTACAGCCCAGGGATAACCGATGAGCATCCCCACGGTCAGCAGCAGGTACCCTACCCTGGCATGGCTGTAAGATATCCTGTCAAATATCTTCTCACGCCGGAATAACATGAATACACATCCGACAAAGGTAACAACAAGAGATGCATAAGCTATGAAAAGCATGGGTGGGTGGGTCCACATGTATTCTGAATTATAATAATATGTTAAACGGAAATACATCTGAATGAGAAATTGGAACAGCACATCAGGGTCTCCCATATTGCTTGCCTGGTACCAGTTCGTAATCTCCAGATGCACACCGGGAAGTGGTTCCCTGAACGGATTAGATATGAAATAAGTAAGCACAGCAAAGGCGGCAAACATTATATTAAGGCTTGATGAGAATATTGCAGTCATCTTGGTTTTTAGAAAATCATACCTTAAATTTGAAATTGCCAGGAATATTGAGATACATAAGGTCCAGAAATAGAGTTTTTCGGTCTCGATCCAGAGGGGAATGGCAAATCTCATGGCGTTTATCCTTACGCCTGTGGTTTGGGCAAAATAATTGGATAGTTCGGCAGGGTAGACAAGTTCAATTGCCTGATAGATGCGAAGATGGAACCATGCAATAATAATAAATCCCAAAAACAGTAACAGTGTATCAACAATCCTGAGCTTTTCTGCAAATATGTATGCGCGGGTATCATTGGATAATATATGATAAATGGAAATTATACCAAGGAACAATGAAATTAGGAAAATTACAGTAATTATGGGCTGACCTATGGTGGTCACAGCTTCACGTACTGTGATGTATTCCTGGTAAGACATCTTAGGTTAAATAAATCTAAAATATTAAAAATTTGATGCTCCCGCCTTCTGGCTGGATTTATTCGGACAATGTTAGGGCACCATGGGGACACATGGTCACACAGGTCCCGCACTGGACGCATTTGCTAACGTCCATCTCGATACTCCAGTCATCCTTGAAGGATATCACGCCAGTAGGACATACCGAAATACATGCACCGCAATTGACACACTCATCATCGTCCTTGATAACAGGCAGCTCAAGTCGTATGATCCTTGCACCGCGTTTTTCAAAGGCTTTAGTGACTTCATCATACCTGTCCTGTGGCACATCTATTACCACTTCGCCTCCTTTTGGTTTAACATCTGCCCTATCGATATTCAACAGTGCCTTAGTCTCAAGTATCACTTCTGCTATTAATGGCTTAGCTGTGATTTCCGGAGTAGCGTATAATGTGATCTTCATAATTCTTACCTCCTTGTCATCAGTTTACTGATATCATCGCTAGTAATAATCCCAACTACTATATTTTTGTTATTAATAACAGGCAGGGCACTGATATTATGCTGCTCGAGCTTACGTGCTGTAGTTTCTATAGGTTCAGTGATATCAGCAGTGATCACTGTCCTTGTCATGATATCATCCAATTTATCCCGTTTATTCTGCGCTACTGCTTTTGCCACGTCCCATGCTGTAATTATGCCCACCAGTTTATCTTCATCTGACACCACTGGCAAGTGGTTGAAATTGCCTTCCATTATGACTTTAGCTGCATCTTCTACTGTAAGTCCCTGTTTGATGGTGGTGACCCTTGAAGCCATTACATCGGCTACGGTGGGCTGTTCCTTGATCTGCTTCATGGGTTTGGATACACCCTCGTTTGGCAACCTTTCAACAGGCAGAGTTGGATAAAATAACCCCTTCCGGATAGATTCCTTTAATTCCAGGGCAATACCCCTGGCCTCATGGAAGCTTGACATGGGTGATGTGGTCACTTCATTACCGTTAATGTCGATCATCCCCGACTTCAGTTCTTCGTATGTCACCTGTCGCAATACGGGACGACTTCTCCTTGCTACGCCGTAATCAAGTACATTTGTAGTAATGTTTGCGTCGGTGACTGCTGTGGCTTTTGCAATATCGGCATTCAATATGGGTATAGGTATGCCGATGCCCACATACAGCGATACTCCGTATTTATGGAAGGTTGCGCCCCTGACATATTTCTTGTTCATCTTCTTCAGGTCACCCTGAACCATGAGCGTCCCGAAATTGTTAGATGGGTCATGCTGTGTCCCCTCCCCTGTGATATACCCCTGAGCCCCGCACAGGAATATCCTGGTACCTACACCAATAGTCTGGTAGGTTGGATCATTGAATATGGGTGAGAGTACGCCAGCTGCCGAATATGTAGCATTTCCATTGTTGGGCAGCAGGGTTCCCATATAAGTATAAAGTGTTCTATCAGAACAATTGGTAGCAACATTATATTTTTGATAAGCATTCCTGGGATTCATCATCACTGCCTGGTTAATGTCATCAATAGTGACAGTGGTATCCAATACTTTTCTGGGATAACAGTCGGTCCCGTGCGCTGTAGCATGGATATCCACAGACTTACCACAAACCAGGTCCTCAATGACATGGGCTCCTCCGTATTCCATACCCCTTGTCTCGCTCATCTGGGTGGCTCCGATATAAGCATCCACTGCTGCCAGGCCGCTATATGCTTCAACATCGTTAAGCCAGACCTTCTGCATCTTGATGGGTGGGTCAGAGTGTCCGAAATTCAACCATGCACCAGAAGAGCACATAGCTCCAAAGGTGCCTGTAGTAACAATATCAACTTCCCTGGCTGCGCCTTCTGGCCCCAGTTCTGCCACGATATGTGGCATCTCTTCGGCTGTAACCACATGGACGCTGCCGTCTGCGATTCTTGCATTAATATCCTGTATAGTTTTTTCTCCCATGGCAATCACACATGATGTAATAAATGTGCATCATATATATTACTTATGGTAATATGTGTGGGGAAATTAATGTAACTATTTTATTCACCAACACCCGCAACCCACGCATTCCGTATTATATTATAATAAACATCACATCAGGAGAAGATAACCTTCTCTTCGGATTGCTATTTCATGAGAAAATACTCGCAGAAGCTCGCATTTATAAATATGAAACTTGGAATATTATTTAGGCACGTTTTAGTTGTAATGGTGATATATTATCACCATATTTCTCCTGTGCTGCAATCAGTCTTTGCTTTTGCTTTTCCAGCACCTCAAATAATGTCTGTGGTGTATCAGCTACTTTTGTTTTGTAGAACTCCTGCACTCGATCGATCTTGGCTAAATTTTCCGGTACACGCACAGAGAATTGCTTAATGTAATCCTCTTTTGAATAGTCTTTATTAAGCACTTCCAGGAACAGCTTATTAAGGTCCTCATATTTTGGTATGAACCCGGTGGGCGTTTCTATTGCCTCAACTTCGTTATGCGAACGCAGTTCCATCCATTTAAGCCACACAGCCTTATCTGTTTTATCATTTGTGAACTTCCCTTCCCTGTCTTTAAGGAAATAATTAACAGAGTATATTGACGGTGAATTATTCAATTTAGCACCAAAATCCAGATGACTCTCTATGTATCTTCCAATAGGTATAGACAGGAAATCCAGGTTTGACATTGGATTGATTTTTCTAACACCTTCTTTTCCCAGTGTAGCAGCAGTAGTTTCTGATTCCAGTGCAGCACCCATAGTGATAACACCATGTACCCAATCAAAAGATTCCTCAACAGGCACTTTTGTGTCCGAATCACGTCCACCGTATATTATCCCACCTACCAGCACACCTTCAGGATCATTGAGTTTTGGATCCACATTATCCAATAATTGCATATCAAGTGTGAACCTGGCATTCGGATGTGAAGTCGTTATTAAATTACCGTTTTCGTCTTTCTTTCCAGGTGTCCATTCCCCTGCATAATTGAACCCTTTTTCAGGCTCTTCACCATCTTTGCCTATCCAGTGGACGTCTTTCTCTTCTGTGACAAGTATATTGGAGAATATTACCTCACCCGGGTTGTGAAGCGCTTTCCAGATCAGGGGGTCGTCTACTGAGTTTACGCCCTGAATTATCCCGAACATACCGTTCTCGGGATTGACTGCATGTATTACGCCATCCATATTCCTGAGGTAGGCTATATCATCACCAACAATCGACTCTCCGGGCAGCATGGAAGTAGATGTTTTTCCGCAGAGCGAAGGAAACGCACCAGTAAAATAGGTTACCCTTTCGGATGGCCCATGCACACCCATGATGAACATATGCTCTGTGAGCCAGCCTTCTTTTGAGGCTCTTTTTATCGCAGGGCGCATAGCTAACTTTTTAAGCCCTAATGTATTCCCGCCATATTGTGTATTCGTACTAAATACAATCTCGTCTTCAAGATCAATATAAACCCGGCGTTCATCAATGTTCTTGGAAGTCTTTCTCTCATCCAGCTCTCCTGCTGAATGTACAAACTTTAAAAAACGTGCCGATCGCCCCAATCTTACGAACTCTTCGTATCCCTGCCTATATAACTGATCCTCTGAGTGCGCAACATAACCTGAATCGGTAATTTGAACTGCGGGTATGGAGAATTGTGAATTGAGTGGTCCCAGACAAAAGAAACGTATGAACAGCTGGTTCCCCTGCATTATGTCTTTTAAATTCTGGCGAATTTCCTTAAGCCCCTCCTCTCGGTCCATAGCATTTATATTTTGTCCTAATTCAACACCCTGCGGCAAAAGGTACTTAGAATTATCCTTATCCCTGGCCTGATCATGATAACCGTCAAAATGATAAGTATGACCTTCTACTGCAAGCTCCATTTCCTCTCCTGCTTTGATCGTCTCCTGCCTGACATACAGGATATCCTCAGGTGAATCTGTGCAGACAAATATTTTCTCAGGGTTGCAAAGCTCAATATATTTTGCAATAAATTGATATAGATTAGGATTATCTATTTTAATGAGTTTCTGGTAATTTCCCTCACCTAACCTTGCTTTTAACATCTCCAATGTTCCATTATCCGTCGTATTCATGTTCCAAAACCATTCATACTCATCGTTATTAAATATATCGTTGAAGGTTGTCCAACCTATCCCCTGTGACTAATGTATTTTATTCAGTAAGAATATTAAGCATAGATATGATCTTAATACCAGATCCAGTTAAATAATATATCTGAAAATTACCATCACGACGGGAATCCACTATCCCGGCGTCTTTTAATAATTTAAGATGGTATGAAAGAGCAGGATATTTATAATCAGTAATTTCCACCAATACACAAACACACAGGTCACATAGTTCCAGAGCTTTTAGGATTCGAATCCTTACAGGATCGGATAAGACCTTAAATAATGATGAAATCTGGTCCATATCTTCTTGCATCACATTTTTGACTTTATTTTCCAGATCATGTGAGAGTTGGTACGGGATGGTGCATTCACTGTTTTCTTCAAATATTCTCATAGGTGTTTCAGGCATGATCGTAAACTTGTTATCTATGTTAAGTTGTAAATAATCTTTGCAGCCATTATCAGGAGGACAATGCCCAATATTTTCAGAATCGTTTTTGATTCTACATGAGAAACCATAATCCTGGACCCTATCTGTGCACCGACAAATGCTGCAATCCCTGTATATACCATAATATCGGAATCAATATTGCCTATTCCAACATGGCCTAACAATCCCGAAAGAGACGTGAAAAAAACAAAAACGGCAGAGGTCGCTGAAGCGGTCTTTGCTTTAAATCCAATCAATAAAAGTAAAGGTATGGCAAACACGCCGCCGCCAAGGCCCAATAGACCGGCCGCAAAACCGATAACCATTCCGGAAATTCCTGCTATTAGAATGGTTTTGTTAGTAGAGGTGGGGGTCATTAATTTTGGTTTAAATGGTAGGAACATCCTTATGCCAGCTATTGTAAGAACAACTGCAAACAGGGCCAGAATGATATTATCGTTCAAGAATTGGTATGTATATGCCCCTAAGGGTGCAAATAACACTGATGTTATTATCAATGGAGATGCGAAGCCCAAAGCGATCATTTTCTCTTTATAATATGTCACAGAAGCCGAACCGGCTGTGATGCAATTGAGCAGCAAAGCCGTGGGTATGGCAATTTCAAAAGGAATTCCAAGCCAGTAGAACAAGGGCACATAAATTATTGCACCCCCCAGACCTACAATGGAAAATACAATAGAAACAAAAAAAACGATCAGTAATATTATTATAAATTCCATAGGTCAGGATTAATAAAGCGGTTTCTAGGCTAGCATTATTTCTTTAAATTTTTCGGCGGGAATATCCATTTCCACAAACAACGCATTCAGCAGTGCAATGACGCAAGATTAACTCCGCTGCGGGTTGTGACAAGCGAGGCTTCAACTCCCCCAATAGTCTTAAAACTGATCACCAGTTCTGTTAAACTTGATATGAGGTCTTGTGCCATAGATAAAACCCATTATACCTTTTTACAGGCATTTTTGATAATTATGAATTTATCTTTGCTCATAAATTAAACACAATATAAGGTTACCGATGTTATTATATACATTATTATTATTATAAAGATATATTCTTATTTAAATACCTTTAAATTGATGTGGAATATAATTCAATAGAATAACAATGAGGGGAAAATAACATTGGCAAGAGATTCGATCGGAGTAATTTTCGGGAAAACCGGAACACATGAATTTAGTTTTGCTGTGCCTGATAGCAGCCTGGTAAAACGTACTGATTATGTGAAAGTATGGCATGAGAATGAAGGCTGGACATTGGCACAAGTTATATCAATGACAAGCAGCAGTGAAGATTTTAAGCTAAATCAGGCTTCCGAAGCAGCCGGAGGCGCAAATGTTGAAAGTCCTGAAAGCAAACTTGTGGCTGAAGCTTCAGTAATTGGAAGCCGGAGCAAGGATGGATTATTAAGAGCGCCACGTACTCCATTTTCTCCCGGGGATAAGGTGTTTGCAGCAGATCATGACCTGATACGCTCGACCCTTGGATTGTCGCACGGTGATATTTATATCGGGTTATTGGAAGGGCAGGGTATTAAGGTATATCTTGGCATGGACAACCTGATACAGAAACATTGCAGTATCCTTGCAAAGACGGGCAGCGGGAAATCATATACTGCCAGCGTGATACTTGAGGAATTGCTTGAGAGAAAGGTTCCGCTGCTTATCATTGATCCCCACGGAGAGTATGGGTCACTGAAGGAACCGGGCTCATTTGACCAGAAAGCTTTTTATGAAAAATACGGAGTATCGCCGAAAGGATATGAGTCAGTTATCACTGTATATACTCCGGCAAATAAAGTACTGAACCCGGATGCTGATGAATTATTCAGGCTGGATGGCAAAAATATGGCTCCAAAGGACCTTATGCAGATCCTTCCTGATGAGAAATCCAGTAATCAGCAGGGACTGCTGTATGAAGCTATTACTAAGATCAAGGCCGAGCAGGAATCTTATGATCTTGAAGATATTATTTTTGAAGTGGGGAATAATAAGAGCAAGATGAAATGGAATGTGATCTCATCCCTGGAATCTTTGCGGGAAGCCGATATCTTATCAGACCAACCCACTACTATCAGTGAGCTGTTTGTCCCGGGTCGGGCTGCCATTATCGATATGAAAGGTGTTGAGCCAAAACTGCAGAATATGATGGTTGCAAAGCTGTGCACTGACCTATTCGAGGCAAGGAAATTGGGGCAGATCCCGGCCGGAATGCTGGTGGTGGAAGAGGCCCATAATTTCTGTCCTGAAAGGGGATTTGATAAGACCGCAAGTACTGAGATCCTGCGAACCATCGCATCAGAGGGCCGGAAATTCGGTTTGGGCCTGCTGGTGATCAGCCAGAGGCCGGCCAGGGTGGATAAGAACGTTCTGAGCCAGTGCAATACCCAGGTGATAATGAAGATGACCAATCCTAACGATCTGAAGGCAATCAGCAAGGGTCTGGAAGGTATCAGCAGTGAGGTGGAGGAGGAATTGAAACGCCTGCCGCCCGGGGTGGCAATGCTTGTCTCTAATGATATTGAGCATCCGGTACTTGTGGATATCAGAGTGAGAAAGAGCAAGCACGGCGGGGAAGCAGGGAAGATGGTAAAACCGATACCTATCCAGGAAGAGTTATCTGCAGAGGAGCCAAAACGGCAGGTTATTAAACCTGATATGCAGCCAGTGAATGTGCCTCCCAGAAAGGAACCTCAGAAGTCGGAAGGAAGCAGTCTGTTTAGAAAGGTGTTCGGTTCCGGGAAATAATATTTATTTTTTTGAACGATACCGGGCCGCAGCCTCTTTCAAAGCTTCGATACCAGGCAGTTTCTCTCCTGCCAGAAAATCGATACACGCCCCGCCGCCCGTGGATACATGGTCCAACCTTGAATCCATACCCAGCTGTTGCACTACTGCAGCGCTATGGCCGCCCCCGATCACACTGAACCCCGCCCGGGTGGCTGCCTGCATCAATTCCACCGTGCCTAAAGCGAAAGCATCCTTCTCGAACATTCCAGCCGGGCCGTTCATGATAACTGTCCCTGCGGCCTTGATCTCTTCTGAGAATGCCACAATGGTCTCCAGTCCTATGTCCAGGATGGGCAGGCCAGAATTATGGTTCTTATTAATCACATCGATGTATTCCTCAATACGTTCATTATTCTTATCCAGAGCCACATCAATGGGAAGTCCGATCTTATCATTGAATCTTTTCAGGAGCTTTTTGGCGATTTTTATCTGGTCAAAATAACCCTGTGACTGAATGAATTCCAAATTAGTTTTGCCGATATCCACACCTTTGGCTGCGAGGAAAACATTGGCTACTACTCCTGTCAGCAGTACCCTGTTAGCATTATTATTTGCCAATACAAATTCCGTGACCTTTAATGAATCATCCACCTTAGTGCCTCCCAGCACAAATATTGTGGGTCCGTCACTGTCATGTTCTCCCCTGCTCAAAGATGTGATCTCCTTATCCATCAACCTGCCCACCAGGCTAGGAAGAGTCCATGTAAATCCCATAATAGACAGGTGCGAGCGGTGAGAGACACCAAATGCATCATTCATATAAAAATCCATAAAAGGGGATAAACGCTTTACCATATGAGACGAGGCATGTTCCTGGGCTGACCGTTTCAAACTCTCTTCAGAAAAGAACCTGACATTCTCCAGCATAAGAATGTCTCCCTTCTTAAGTTTCTTTATCTCTGAAATGGCATTAGAGCCGAAAATATCATCTACATATGTTATGTCCCTGTCCAGAAGTCGTGACAATTGCTTTGCATGGGGTTCCATTGTAGTAAAATCACTTTTACCTGGCCGGCTTTGGTGGCTCATAAGTACCAGCTTTGACTCCTCCAGTTCCTTTACTGTAGTAAGAGAACTCCTGAACCGTTTATCATCAAGTATCCCGTTTTCAGGACCCATGGGCGAATTTAAGTCCAGCCTGCAAAGAACTGTTTTTCCCGAAAGATCAAAATCATCAATAGTAAGGTAATCTCTGGTTGACAAATATTATACCTCGATTCATTTACCTGGAAAGTGAATTATACAGTAAGGTAATTTAATCTTTCTATATTTGATAAAATTTTCAAAAAAAAGCTTGAAATAAGTAAATTCCAGCAATTCGGAATGTCGAGCAGAAAAAGAGAGGTTAGGGAGGGGGGGGTTAGTAATAAAAGACTCCAATCCTGCTCGACAAATATTATTATTAACATATAAGTATAAATACCTTCCCATAATATGATGGTGATGATGGATAACCAATAATATATTAAGAAGAATATACCCCATTAAAACATTTATATGCCACAACCACATATTAACCCCCTAAAAGAGGATTATCCAATAATGGTAATAGCAAGAGAACTGATCTTAATTGAAGCTCTTCCTTACATCAGGGAGTTCCATGATTCCATCATGGTGATCAAAGTAGGGGGTCATGCAATGGTTGACCCTAAAATCATGGAAGATATAGTCAAGGATGTTGTACTCCTGCGTTATGTTGGCATCCATCCCATTATTGTCCACGGTGGCGGGCCTGAGATAACCCAAAAAATGGAGACTATGGGCAAGAAAAGCGAGTTTGTGGCAGGACTTCGGATCACTGATGACGAAACGTTAGAGATTGCCCGAATGGTACTTGTAGGAAACATCAATACTAGAATTGTATCCCTGATCGGGCTGAATGGAGGAAAAGGTCTGGGCCTCTCTGGAAAGGACGGAAAGCTCATAATGGCCAGGAAGAAAGCCCTTCAACGAATTACCTATGAGGGAAAAGAACATGAAGTTGACCTGGGTTGGGTTGGTGACGTTGAGTTCATAAATCCCGAGATACTCATGATGGCATCAGGAAAAGGATATATTCCAGTCGTAGCACCCATCGCTGTTGATGAGAAAGGTAACAGTTTGAATATCAATGCAGATACAGTAGCTGGTGATATTGCAGTTGCTATGAGGGCCAAGAAACTCATACTCATGACTGATGTGCCTGGTGTGCTTCAAAAAACGGGTGATGAGTCAAGCCGAATCTCCCGCATTCAGATTGACACAATTGATGACTTGATACAGGAGGGCATTATTTCCGGTGGTATGATACCCAAAGTCAGGTCTGCAGCACATGGTGTTAAACGTGGAGTTGAGAAAGTACATATAATAGACGGCAGCAAATCCCACAGCATACTGCTGGAATTGTTTACTGATTTGGGCATTGGGACAATGATCTACCATTGATCAAAAATAAAATCTCTTCTTTGAAAGAGTTAAACATATAAAGTATACGAAGTCTATAAAGTCAAACCTCATTATCAGGAGATTTATTATTGAGTAAGAAAAAGCAACCTGCTAAGAAAGGATTCCTCGAAAGGGCCAGAGCAGCAGCCTCTCAGCAGCAGGCAACAGCAGAACGTGGAAAGACTAAAAAGCAGAAGCAGGAAGTAGTAGTATCAGAACCAGTCCCGGTTGTTGATAAGACCCCGGAAGAAAAAAAGAAAAATTATATAAATGGTATTATAAAGACAATTGTACCAGCCTTGATAGGGACGTTAGCTGGTTTATTCTGTTTTTACCAACTAAAGGACGGTACCGAATTTCCATGGATTTCCATAATGCTTCTGGTCATCATTTCCTCGTATTATGCTCAACGGATCATCTACCCGTTAATAAAGATCGATGTCAAAGAATTTGGGACTAAAGACTGGTTGTATGTGGAATTCATTACAGTTGATTTTTGGTTAGTGGTCTGGACATTATTACTTAATTAACCAAAACAATATTTTTCAGGTGAAATCGTGAGGATCGCTATTGTAAATAAGGACAGGTGCCAGTTCAAGAAGTGCAACCTGGAATGTATACACTTTTGTCCCAGGGTGCGGACCGGAGATGAAACTATAGTCCAGGGTGAGGATGGCAAAGCTGTTATTTCTGAAGAATTATGTGTAGGCTGTGGGATCTGCATTAAGAAATGTCCCTTCCATTCTATTATGATAATAGGGCTGCCAGAGGAATTAGACGATCCCATCCACAGATACGGCCAGAATGGTTTCGCTCTTTACGGCCTGCCCACCCCTGTAAAAGGTAAAGTGACCGGTATCCTGGGTCAAAATGGTATTGGTAAGTCCACAACTGTGAATATTTTGAGTGGAAATCTTATGCCCAATCTGGGTAAGCCTGATACAACCTGGGATGAGATACTGGATATTTATTCCTCCACAGGATTGTATGAATATATGAAAACCCTATCAGAGGGCGCGATAAAAGCCTCACATAAACCTCAATATGTGGATAATATACCAAAAGTCGTCAAAGGCACGGTCTCCAGATTGTTGGATAGGACTGATGAACGGGGGATTATGGATGAAACAGTTGACAAACTTGAGATTATCCATATACTGGATCGGGATATCAGCGATCTCTCAGGTGGAGAACTTCAAAGGGTGGCATTGGCTGCCTGTGTCAACCGCGATGCAGATTTCTATTTTATAGACGAGGTCAGCCCGTATCTGGACATCTACCAGAGAATCAATGCAGCCAGGATTGTCCAGGAACTGGCTCATGATAGTGCAGTGATGGTGATTGAACATGACCTGGCACTATTGGATCTGCTTGCAGATACTGTTCATATAACATATGGTATCCCAGGCGGATATGGTGTGACCACCCATCCCAAAGGTGTTAGGGTGGGCATTAACGAATACCTGAAAGGTTTCCTGCCTGAAGAGAACATCCGCCTACGTACAGAGGCTATTGAATTCGAGGAACATCCACCAAGAGAGCAGAAGGATATTCCTACTCTATTGGAATTCCATCGATTTACAAAAAAATATGGAGACAATGGATTCGAACTGATTGTTGGTAGTGATACGCTCGGGAATGAGATCAAACACGGCGAAGTAATTGGGATCGTAGGGCCTAACGGCATTGGTAAGTCCACGTTTGTAAAGATGCTGGCAGGAGCGGAAACACCCACCACGGGTAAACTTGAGACAAATCTTACCATTTCCTATAAACCCCAGTACTTAACAGGGGATTATCCATTAAAGGTCAGGGATTTTTTGCGCAGTATCAATACGAAATTTGATGCCAGTTATTACCAGACTGAGATAATTAAACCCTTACAGTTGGATGGATTGCTGGACCGGATGCTGCCTGAACTATCAGGCGGTGAGCTCCAGCGTGTAGCTATTGCAGGTTGCTTAGGTAAGACTGCAAATATGTATATTTTTGATGAGCCCAGTGCACACCTGGATGTAGAACAAAGGGCCATGGCCACAAAAGTGATCCGACGGTTCGCTGAGAACAATAACGTGACTGCCATGGTAGTGGATCATGACATTTATATGATCGATATGCTGGCCGAGAGGCTTATGGTATTTATGGGCCAACCTGCAATAAGAGGCGAGATACACGGCCCGTTCAATATGCGTCAGGGCATGAACCATTTTCTGAAAAATATTAATATTACATTCAGACGGGATGAAGAGACACGCAGGCCCAGGGTGAACAAACCGGATTCAAAACTTGATAGAGAGCAAAAATCTCTGGGTGAATATTATTATTCATTGCAATGATCGGATAGCATATTTCTCGCAATCCTCTTTGCAAGGGCCATTATAGTTAGTATTGGGGGGCCACCGGTAGACTCAGGCAATAAGGAAGCGTCAGTTATATAAAGACCTTCAATTTCGGTTTCAAGTTCCGGAGCCCTCACAAATCCGCCAATTCTTGCAGTCCCTCCCGGGTGTGCACCCCTTGGGTTCGTGCAGACAATGCTTGATGGATTGACTCCTGCTTCTTCTAATATCTCAGAAGCAGCCCGGACCCCATCTGAAAGGGTAATAAAATCATTTTCTGTCAGGTATTTGACTATAGTTCCATCACTTTTTACTTCACCTTGGTTTTCATCTCCTATTTTCACCATTATTCCAATTACATCCTCTTCTTTGACTTTTAGTCCCCTTTGCGTTAATATTTTCACTTGAAAATATATCCCTGCCATTTGCCCTTACCCCAACCACTCTTTTGTTTTTTATTAAAACTCTATCAACTCGTGTATTTTGTTGTAGAATTAATCCGTGTTCTTCAGCTTCTGTCAAGAATTCGAGAGCATTCCACTTTGCATTTTCAGGACAGCCCAAGGTGCATCTTCCGCACAATTTGGACTTGCACTTACTAAAGTCAATGAACTTTGGCATTGGTGTCACGTCATATCCGAGGGATTCTGCTGCTTCCAGGATTTTTTTCGTGCCCCTGCCTAAAATCCAGTCAGGGGTTTTGTTCACTTTTAGCTCATGTTCAAGGGATTCAAACTCGTGACTGAGATCAATTCCGAGTTTTTTCAATTCATCTTCTAATTTTCTCACGCAAGTTCCAGCGGTAACGAGGGTAGTGCCCCCTAGGCACGTTAGTCGTGCTATTTCTAATCCCTGCCCAGGCCAAAACGGCATTCCCTCATGTACCGGATCTTCAACAGTGGGTGTTAAATGGTTCTCGTACCGGGTATACGCCTGTTTTGTGTTCACCCTATTACCGGATTCGAGCAAGAGTATTTTGCCCTTTATTCTTCGTGACAACTCGCGTGCTATTGTTGCACCACCTGCGCCAGAACCTACTACTATGACTTCTGAAGTCATCTTAACCTCCGGGTGTGAGGGTAGAATCCAAAGGCTATCATTTTTTGTTGTGCTTTGTTCCAAATTGAAGATTCGAACACCCATGAAATCGAAGATTTCATATGACGCACAAGAGACCTCGGACGTAGTCCCAGAGGAATCATACCATCACAACATTGCTGTAATTGACTCATATTCAGGAGGCACTCATTAATAGATATAATTAATCTCGATCAACAGTTGTATTTCCTGAATGTTAATAAAGAGATAATTATGATCAGTGCAATTGTGGGTACTGCTTCAAATCCAGGAGTCCCTCTCGGTCCCGATGCCTCTTTTACTAACTGTTGTGAAGATGTAGACATCGATGCCCCCTCAGCAGTTGGCTCTATTTCAACTACGAGAAATGAACCCGACGGGATAGCATAGTCTTCAACCGCCTGAAAATATATGGTGTTCTTTCCAACCGTTAGATGCTCGGTAACGTCCCGCGTATCAATATCCAGGTCAGGATAAGGTGTACCGTTGCAGATGCCCGACCAGTTCCTGTCATTGACATACAACATGTTCGCATCCCAGTTGCCTGACTGGACAATGGTCCACAAGGTGGCTTTCTTTATCGGACCATGTGAAATTGTGGGGTTCATCATCTCAGTGATGGTCTGGTCAGGTGTTGTGTAGGTCGGTGTGCCGTCATCCTCTGCTTGCGAGTTGAGCATATCACTTCCTTCATTGACCCAGTATTCGATATCCTTTCCATTCACATCAGTGTATACCACGAGCAAACCAATACCATTCATGCAGAAATATGTACCATCAGGACCGATATTCTCAATGACAGCTGTATGACTGCCAGATCCGCTTACAATACTCGTAATATCATACGCCCATGTGCCGGCGGGATAGTCATATATTCCCCACCCCTTTCTGTCACTGTACTGTTGATCCGGCTCAAGCTTTTTATTATCAAAGGTCAGTTCCATATCCGGATACGTGCCAGTTGAACCCTTGGCACTCCAGGTCCAGTAATTATAGAGCCGTGCGAACTTCACTACCCTACCTTCTGGTAACGATACGGCATAATGCACGGTATATGTTTCACCAGTCCAAAGCTTCCCGCTGTAATAACTGTCCCCTATCGTATAATCCAATCCGCCTCTTATGGTGTCATGGCCAAAAGTTGAAAGCGGTTTATCGGCTATATATCCATTCACTTCCGGTTCCTGCGCTGCTGCCGTAACAGTTAGTAAGCTCAGCAATATTATGCATAAAATTATATTTCTTTTAAGTATATTTAATTCCATTAACTAATTCACTCCTTTGTAGTTTTCCGGAACATGCAATGCTACATGCGCTTGAAAATATCCTCCTCTTCAACTACATCTGTTTAGCCGAACGTATTTTTGCACTCATTGATATTTCCGGAGAAGCGACTTCAGCTTCTGACGCAGGGGTGGCCTCAGGAAAATTCCGGTCCAAAAAAGACACACCCTTATAAATAGCGATTACATTATCCGAATCTGTACTATTGGTGTATTCCTCTCCCCAGAGGTTCCAGGTTGCATGTGCTTGGGGCACTCGGTGTGCTCCAACCTGTTCGGGGATCATCTGATATGAAAGCACTCTTCTCTCACGGGGTGCCAGAACAAACTCCCAATCCAGATCCGGTTTGTTATCTGTTACCGTTCCATTGATCAATGTGAAAAATATCGGCAGGGCATCATCCAATCTGATCCTGACCGGTCGGGATTGGATATTTACCACACTTATGGAAGTATATACAGTCTGTCCCGGATGTGCTTCGTTTGTTGTGCTTTTAAATATTTTAATAGGCTGTGTAATCCTGACTGTGTTGGACTCTGTCAGGAAATTTCGTGTCCCGTGAGCATCGATCCAGCTCATATTTACCGATATGTTATAGAATCCTTTTTGCAGAGCAGCCGGGAACCTTAACTTGATATCCTCAGACCGGTATGTCCCTTCATAAAGACTAAAGCCGGATGGCAGATCTCCTTGAATGGTCAAACCATCTGTAACAACATCAAGATGAATATCATCCATCTTTACCTCTCCAATGTTTCTGATCAGCACGGCGGCAATTATCTGCTGATCGATCAGGTATTCATCTTTGTCTGTGGAAATACTCAGAGCCAGAGACCCTGGATTTTTCGACGATTTCTCGGTATCAAACACGATTTCAGCCCCCGGGGAATAAACACTGCCGTACATTGGTAAAATCCTCTGGTCTGTAACATTAATGCCCTTTAGCCTGATCCTGCTGTTATCCAAATAATTCCAATTTGAATCATTATTCGCCAGCACCGTATTCCCGATAAATACTCCATTGCAGGATACATTTATTCCAACCATGCCGTATCCATCGAATTCAACCACATTTATCGTATAATCTCCCTTTGAAACAGCAGGATTCTCAAGACTGAGCGTGAAGGTGGCGCTGTCCCATTCAGTGGCAGAGGCCGTTGGAAATGCAATGGTGATTATGAAAAATGCGAGGAAAAGGATCCTTTTTATCACTTCGATCCCCTCCTCCACAAATATAAGGCGGCTATTGATACAATGAAAATTATTACTGCAGGCCCTGAAAATAATCCCCTGGTCTTATCAACAGGAGATTCGACAACTGAAGTGTCTGTATTAATAATACTCCCTCTTCCCTCAGATGGTATGCCGCCCGATTCCCTGTTCTGTTGTACCAGTGATTTTACCACAACGAATTCTGTTGCTGAATTATTTGCACCATCTACTGCACTTACAATAATCTTATTGTATCCATAATACAGTGAAACCGGTGCACTCCACCCGGAACCTGAGACAACAGCTGCCACTTCGTTTACCAGAACTGTGATATTCCTGCTTGTATCCTCAATAGTTCCGCTGACTGTAATAACATCCGTTTCTACAATTTCCCCATCTTCGGGTTGGTCGATTTCAATTTCGGGAGGTGTGAAATCAATGACATTCAAAATCAGGGGCGTGTTATTATTATTTGACTCGCACAGCTCTGTTTTTCTATCATTGGGATCAGCATAGACCCACAGTATATATTCACCATCACTGTCCGGTTTCCAGTTAAAATCAATGCTTCTGTTCCTGCCTGCGGCCAATGATGATATGGAAGCTGTGGACACAATTTCATTGTCTGCATATAGAGCTGCCTGGAAACCATAAGCTGGATATTCACCGATGTTTTCTATGGTGGCAGTAATGGTATTGCTGTTGCCTGCATACAGAATAGGAACTTTAACACTGGAAACCGTAAGATCCGTATCTCCTTCTTCTTCTGTGTGCAAGGTCAGCACAGCCAGCACAGGATGTAAATTGCCTTCTTCAACCCGTTCGAACCTTGCCTCATTTGCTTCTTTTTCGAGATAGTCTATTACATCAAAGGTTTTGAAATCGAAATAATCCATAGAGTTTGCCATAGAGTTTGCTATGTCGTCACAGTTGTCTCCATCACATAATTTTTCATCGTTGAAATAGAGATAGTCGTTCTCGTAAGGTGAACCTGTAAGATAAATTGCTGTAAGTCTGGCAACAGGGAACTTATCCACATCTACTGAACCGGTAAATTTTGCTAATGCTTCATCATTCGTGTCATGCAGATTCACATTCCCTTCATTAATCCAGTATTTTACCTCCTCTCCCTCCGATGCTTCGTATACTGCCACAAGCATTATCCCATACACCCTGCCGTCAAAGCCGGTACTGATTTCCTCAGTGGTTGCTGTTGCAGTCAGGGAGTCTTTGGTGGTCAGGGAAGTAATATCATAGTTCACCCAGTAGACACCATTACCGGCACACCATACATCTGGATTCGAATCTGATGACCCCTCAAGGATGAGAGTGCCAAGATCATCCCCATTGAATGTGGTCTGCAATGTGCCGCTGTATGTCTGTTTGCCTCCCCATACTCCCACATACAGTCTTGCCCATGTTACATTACCTTCAGGGACATTAAAAGACTGGGTATAAGGAGCATTTTTATCGGGTAATCCATGGCCGCCATCCACATATACGCCACCTTTGACAATACCTTGTTTGACTCCATCAAGCTTATCAGTAGATGGATAACCGTCGAAGTTATATTCTGCCAATGCCTGATGAACAGATAATAGCTGCAGCACAGCTATCACGATGATTACAAGATATTTGTGCAGCTTTAATTTTCTAATTGTCACTTGCTTTTCCTTTTTTTAATGCGGTAGAACACTCCCACACCAGTGATTATTAATATTATCAATATGGCTAGTATAATTCCTGAATTTGATACGTTGGCATGAACTGGTACCTTGATGCCATGACCTATACCAATATCTAAAGATGTGGAGGAAACAGCCACATACGCCATGAAATTGAAATCCCCTATAACAGAAATCGGTGGCTTTAATGTTAAAATCACCTCTTGGTTCTCATTTGCACTTAATGTGAAGTTATCGGGCGAGATATCAAACCATTCAGCATAATCTTTATCCACATATACTTTATAGTCTGAAATTTCGGTGCCGGTATTGAACACGAACAGCGATTTAGTATCTGAACCCCCGATCTGCGCACTGAAGTTCAAATTACCAGGAGTGACGCCTACCCCGGAAGCTGATACCATTTGTGTAAGCACCAAATAAAGCATGATATACATCAACATCTTTATTAACATTTAAAATTCCATCATAATTTTGTTTGACCTATCTTATCTTATCATTTCTTTTTCCGCAATAGTTGCATTGTGATCAACAAGCCCAGCAAACCTGCAAGTAAACTGAAACCCTGGAATACCCTTATTATCTTCCCCGGACGACCCATTAGTCTCGTCTGCAATTTCTGTGGATTCGGCAACAACACCTTCTCCATATGCTTCTCCTCCAGATACCGTTGCAACGCTTGTGGCAGAATCATCTGCGGCTTTTGTTGCAGTGGGATTAACAGTGGAACGCATCAAAAGAAAAAGCACACAAAATGATATTGTTAATGTTTTCATATTCGCATCAGCAAAA
>JACUTQ010000003.1 GCA_014859725.1 Methanosarcinales archaeon
CTCCAATGTCCTGTTTGATTTCATTCTCTTTTACGCTTCAAGGCACGCCAGTCAATGACCCCGGACCAGAGGTCCGAGGCCTGTATATAGCGTTTTTTCAGGATTCTCTCCTAATATTCTCATATATATTCCATGCCGGCTCAACCACATCCCAGCCAGCGCCTACAGAAACGTGGTAGCAACCTGGAGCCCGTAGATGATCTCTAAACCATTTCTCAAGTGGGGAAATTCTGAGCACCCTGCTACTTACCTTTTATCAACTTTGATATATAACTTACGGAATATTGGGGCTGTAAAAAAGTTTGGTGTTAGCATTACATACCAACCCGACCAAATCTTTGCGGTCTTTGCGCCCTTTGCGGTTACAGAAAAAAAAAACCACCGCAAAGACCACGAAGTACGCAAAGTTAAAAAGGTCAGAATATTACTAAAGAACCGACTTTTTAACAGATTTTAAAAACAAACATTTACTTATATAAACATCATAATTCGCACATCACAACCTTTTGCGTATCAGGTGAAATAATGAGTCCGAGTGAGGAAATTCAAAAAAAAATCCAGGAGACAAATGTAAAGTTCATACGATTGCAGTTCGTGGATATTCAGGGTATTGTCAAGAATGTAGCCATACCAATATCCCAGATAGAAAAGGCCGTCAATCAAGGCATATCCTTTGACGGCTCCTCTATAGAAGGATTTGTCAGAATTGAAGAATCCGATATGGTACTAAAACCCAATATCAACACTTTCCAGTTACTTCCATGGCGTAAGAATGGCAGTGTTGCCAGAATGGTCTGTGATGTTTATAAACCGGACGGAACACCTTTCGAAGGTGACCCCAGGTTTGTGTTAAGGCGCGCCATAGCAGAAGCGGCATCCATGGGATTTGAAATGAATACCGGACCCGAACTGGAATTCTTCCTTTTCGAGAAAAAAGACGGTCGCCCCACCACCACTCCCCACGATTCAGCCGGATATTTTGACTTCGGTCCTGTGGACCTGGCTGAAGATATCAGGCGGGAAATCGTGATTGCTTTGGAAGGCATGGGATTTGAGATAGAAGCCTCCCACCATGAAGTAGCCTCAGGCCAGCATGAGATCGATTTCAAATACGGTGATTCGCTTACTACTGCCGATAATGTTGTCACATTCAAATATGTAACCAGGACCATTGCTAATAATATGGGACTGCATGCAACCTTTATGCCAAAGCCCCTGTTTGGTGAGAACGGTAGCGGTATGCATACCAACATCTCACTATTCAAGGAAGGTGCAAATGCTTTTTATGACCCTGATAATGAATACGGGATCAGCGACACATTGAAATATTTCATTGGTGGAGTACTTAAACATATCAAAGCAATCACTGCTATTTCCAATCCCACAGTCAATTCGTATAAGAGATTGGTTCCGGGTTATGAAGCCCCTGTATATATTTCATGGTCGGGTGCCAACAGGACATCACTTATCAGAATACCGGCTGCCCGTGGATCAAGTACTAGGACAGAGCTGCGCAGTCCGGATCCCTCATGCAATCCTTATTTGACCTTTGCTGTATTACTTATGGCAGGACTTGAAGGTATCAAAAATAAGATAGACCCTGGAGAGCCGGCAAATGAAAATATCTTTGAAATGACACCCGAGGGTCGCCTGGAACGGGGCATAGATTATCTTCCAATCAATCTGAGGGATGCGCTGGATGAACTGGAAAAGGATGAATTTATTAAAGATGCCCTGGGACCACATGTATTTAAGGACTTCATGAGGATGGGCAGGGCCGAATGGGATGCTTATAGGATTCAGGTACACGACTGGGAGATCCAGCGCTACATTAACATCATGTAAGATAGGTGAATTTTCGTGATCTCTTCAAACACTGACCCACAGGTACAACGAAAATTAATGGAGATCCTTAGGATCATCAATGAAAGCGATGGTCCCATAGGTGCCCGTATCATTGCTGATAAGATGAGAGAACGAGGATATCAGATAGGAGAAAGAGGGGTCAGGTACCACCTCAGGATCCTGGATGAGCGGGGACTTACCTCAAGGGAAGGTTATTCGGGCCGTATTCTTACAGAATTGGGTCTAACTGAGCTGGAAGACGGTCTGATCGGACACAGGGTTGGATTTATTACTACCAATATCGATGAACTGGTCTATAAAACTGACATTGATATAGAGACTGGTAAAGGTAATGTAATTGTTAACACTGCATTGTTAGATAAGGACTTTTTTGAGCAAGCAATCGAGATTATTGCGTCGTTATGTGACAGTCCGTACTCTATAAGTCCTTATGTTAAGATAATGGAAGAAGACAATTATGAATTCAGGGTGCCTGAAGGCATGGTTGGGATCGCCAATGTTTGCAGTATCACCATTGACGGGATACTGGCTAAAAAAGGGCTCCCTGTAAATACAAAATGCGGGGGGCTAGTCCAGGTAAGAGCAGGTATCCCAACTTCCTTTACTGATATCATAATGTATGAAGGGACTACCATCGATCCCATGAGGATTTTCATGGCCCGTAATATGACCTCGGTATTGGAAACAATGCAAACAGGAAATGGAAAAATCTTAGCAAATGTTAGAGAAATTCCTATGTCAGCAAAAGATTATGCAATAGATATTCTGGAAAAGGCAAAAGAGATTGATATCAATGGTCTGATCAAGTTAGGAGAACCAGGGAAGTCTATTCTCAGGGCACCTATTAATCCGGGAAAGATAGGATTATCCATATATGCGGGTATCAATAGTCTGGCAGCTGTACAGGAGAGTGGAATTGATATATCTGTCCATCCAATTTCAAGTATTATGAATTATAAGGATATGAAAAAATTATAGGTTCTATGGAAATATATGAAACCACAGATGCTGATTTTGAAAAACTAAAAGAATTCATGGAATTAGTGGATTCTGAATTTTTTCCACCATTATCCAGTCGGCCTGGAGGTATTAACGGCCGCATTTCTGGCAATCTTGCAAGGCACCATCTTATTGCTGAGATAGAGGGCAGAGTAGCTGGAGTAATAGGATATCGGAAGAACTGGAATGGAACTGGAGAAGCATATGTCTCATTTATCGCGGTCCATCCTGAATACCGGAGAAAAAGGATCGCTTGTTCCCTGGATACTGCATTGATGCAAAAGCTATCTGTTGATGGGATATCATATCTTCCGGATCCTGGAAGATGACAGAGGTGTGGGTGTGGATACTATATATTTTAAAAAAACTATTGAATGTTGACAATTAATTTCTTAAAATATTGTGAGCGGGTTGGGGAGTGGGGGGTTGTTTATAAAAGAATTGAACCCGCTCAATATTCTAACATAATGACCTTCTATAAATATGTTTCCATTATTCAACATCAGTTGCCCCTTTATTTCAACTGGAGGATTAATTAATTTATGAGGTTTGAACAATAATCCAGATCAAGAATTTTAACCGCATGAATGGTCTAATGTGCAAAACCATTATATTTGATTAAATATTACAATAGAGAAATCGGAGTAACACATTTTAATAAAATAGTGTTACGGTTATAAAAATAATTTTATGAGGAGATCATATGACTGGAAAAATCGGAATACTGGCACTGGGACACGGAAGCAAGCTCCCGCATAATAAAGAGGTTGTGACTGGAGTCGCTAACCTGATAGCTGAAAAATATGAAACTGCTGTGGTAAGGACCGGGTTCATGAACATGAACAATCCAACCATGGATGAAGGATTGAAAGCTTTTGAGGGCACAGGTGTAACCACTATTGTGGCAGTCCCCATATTTTTGGCTCACGGAGTACACACCACTGAAGACATTCCCCAGATACTGGGTATCAGCCGGGAAGACCGCAAGACTACCATCCAGCTAAACGGGAATAACGTCACATTAGTTTATGCCGAACCCCTGGGCGCCGATCCTTTGATTGCGGATCTGGCTTATAAGAGGGTCTTGGAAGCATTGAATTAAATTCGCTTATGCTGTTCGAAAATCAAGATGTAACTGTTGTGGATTTGACCCACGGCGGCATTCCCCTGGCCCTGAATATCGCACAATTTGCCCGTGGTGTTACTGGTATAGACGTATACGGCACCGTGGATAGCGTAGTCCTTACAGGGCTTGAAAAGGACGGCATCGAAATTTCCAAGACAATTCAAAGTGATACCGACCTGATAGTGGCACCCGTACACCTGGACCCGGACTTATTACCTGACAGTAATAGCAATGAAATAATTACCCATCACAGAGCAGTAGGCGAGATTCTATTGAATACTGATATGGGAGCAAAAGTCATCGAGATCACAGGGACAGGCGCCAAAACAAGCACTGCTACATTACTGGCAGACATGATGTCCCGACAGATGTCTGTGATATCCCACACAAGCCGGGGGGTGGAACAATGGCAAAATGGAGCACCAGAAATGGTGCATCACGGCCTGAGCATTGCCCCGGGCAGTATACTTGAAGCATTGGAATACACACGAGGCATCAATCCTGATCTATATATTTTCGAGATTTCGCTGGGAGGAACGGGAGCTGCTGATCTGGGAATAATTACTAGCCTGGATAATGAATATACCATAGCTGGCGGCAGCAGGTCATCATCTATGGCAAAAAAACAGATCATTGATTATGCAAAGCAGGGCAGTACACTGCTGATAAATGCAAATGCGGGTGAAATTGATCTGCCAAACAACATAAAATCAGTAAGTTTTAGCGATACCTCAAAAGATGCTGAATTTTCGATTGATAATTCCAAAAGTGACTGGATTATTCGTTTCAGCAAACAGACCTTCAGGTTTGCCCCAAATACCGGTTATGATCCAAATGCATATACAACCGCTATTATTTGCGCAACAGCCGCATCCACACTGATGGGGGTGAGTCCTGAAACAATTGAATCGACCCTATCTGAATTCCATGGAGTCAATGGCAGGATGCAGGTTGTGAAGCACTCAGGCCGGATAATGCTTGATAATTCCAACTCTGGTATGAATCCAGCATCATTAGAGCATGCCCTGGAATATTCCCGCAATATTTCAGAAAATAACAGCAAGCGTGTATATATTATAGGTGAGGAAGCAGAGCAGGTATGCGAAGGTCTTGACCCCGAAGCTGTCAATACTTTTGTCAGTGAACACGACCGGGAACTTGATAATATCATTCTGGTGGGGGAGCGCATGCATGCCATTACCGGAGATAATATTCAACATGCCGGTAGCCTTAAAGATGCTATTGGAATCGCAGAATCACTGACTTTGAAAAACGACATGATAATCTCATGTGTTAAATGTTTCAGATAAATCGGAGGATAATAGAATGAGCCCAGTACCTTTACAAAAAGAACCCACGATCATACATCCCAGACCCAGTTCCATTGTAGCTGCCCTTTACACACTTCGGGACCTTGATGTGGACGTGGTCATCCTGCACGGCCCTCCGGGATGCAGTTTCAAACATGCCAGGTTACTGGAAGAGGATGGGCTGCGTGTAGTTACTACTGCCCTGGACGAATCGGGTTTCGTGTTCGGAGGACACGACCAGCTGGTTAAGCTGCTTGAAAAAGTCATTGAGAAATTCGATCCTAAAAGGATCGGGATCGTAGGAACCTGTGCCAGCATGATCATTGGTGAGGAACTGCACGAAGCTGTTCTGGAGGTAAATCCCGATGTACCTGTTATTGAAGTTGAGGTCCACGCAGGTTACCCCAACAATACCAAAGGTGTTATCATTACACTGGAATCGGCATTGTCTGCCGGTATCTTGAGCGAGGAAGAATTCCAGCGCCAGAAGGTTCTGCTTGAAAAGGCCACTGAAGTGGAAAAACGCCACGGTGCGGCTTCCAAAGAGTATCTGGAACCCAGCCGGGGTGATACCAAATACACAGTGGCGAAAAGGATTATAGAGTTATTAAAGGCAGGCAAGAAAGGTCTCAACATCCTGAATGCCAAAAAGGAGACGGGTTACATGTTCGCTGATATCAATGCGGCTGTGAACCAGGTGGCAAAGGAACTTGGCTCCACATCTGAAATTATCAATATGGCAAACCTTGATGAGAACCTGGGACTTGACAGGGTAAAATCCCATGCCAGAAACATTAATCGTGATCTTCAGAAAATGGGCATTGAGGTACACGAGATTATCGGCGGGCTGGATGAATACCCTGTTGCAGGAGAGCTGGTCAACCGGCTCATAGCTGAGAAATATTCAGATTTTGATTTTGCAGTGATAACAGGTGTGCCCCATGCCATTCCAATGGACAACCTTCAGGGCATGGAGGTTATCTCAGTGACCAATGGTCCCAGGCAGGTACTGCCGTTAAAGGAGATGGGGCATGAATATGTGGTGGTTGAGATAGACCTCCATCCCAAGACTCTTGGTGTTAGCAGCATCGTGGAATCCGAGTTCGGGGCAACTCTGCGGGAGTTGGCACGGGAGGAGGGGACATGAAACAGATCGCTATTTATGGAAAAGGGGGGATCGGGAAGAGCAGTACAGCATCCAATGTTGCAGCTGCCTGTGCTGATGAAGGATACAAGGTCACGATTGTCGGCTGCGATCCAAAAAGCGATTCCTCAATTACACTACTGAGAGGCGAGCGCATCCCTACGGTTATGGAACTGATGCAGCAGGGATTTGAAATCTCAGAAGAAGATGTTGTATTTGAAGGTTACAAAGGAGTTAAATGTGTGGAAGTCGGGGGGCCTGAACCCGGGATAGGCTGTGCTGGCCGGGGGATTATCGTGGCTATTAAAATGCTGCAGAAAAAATCCTCTGTAATGGCGGACAGTGACCTTATCATATATGATGTTCCAGGGGATATTGTGTGCGGGGGGTTCGCTGCCCCGATCAGGAAAGGGCTGGTCAATGATACGTATGTTCTGACATCTGGCGAATATATGCCATTATATGCGGCAAATAATATCTGCAAGGGTTTTTCCCGTCTCGGTAACCATTTGAACGGCGTGATCTGCAACAGTCGAAATGCTGAGAACGAAGAAGCCATTGTCAAAGCCTTTGCTCAGGAATTGGGCAGCGAGCTGCTGGCTTTTATACCCAAGGACCCCATTGTCCAGACCTGTGAGCGGGCGGGATATTCTGTGATTGAAAAGCAACCTGACAGTGAGATCGCTGGAGTGTATCGCAAACTTGCCAGGTCGATAATGGATGGGATTTCATCCTGCAAACCCCAACCTTTGACAGATGCCAGATTGCGGGAGTTAACAGGATAAGGGTATATTTTTTCACAAGTTTTTTAACGTAAGGACATCCTCTTTCAACTGGGTAAACTGAATGAAAGAAGATATATATGATGTTGATTTTCCCTGCAAACGGCTCAGGGTCATTCTTGAACAGATCGTCCCTGATATTGTAGCACGCTGGAAATCCCAGAAATTGGATCGGGATGAAATAAGAAAGAACCTTGGAAACAGACGCCGCAGGGCGTATGAATTGCTGGAAAAATGCCCGTCAGAAAAATATACTCCTGAAATTATTGAAGAAAAATTCAAATGGGCTTATAAAGAATTGAAAATGGAGTATCCTCATTGACGTTCATTTACAGTAATATTTATTTAACTTATCCTCTTATCTGAAGCGGTGATTGATTGGCAAGTGTAAAACGGGCACTAATAAGTGTATCAGATAAGACAGGAATAGTCAATTTTGCAAAAACTCTTGCTGATATGGGTGTCGAGATAATCTCAACCGGAGGTACAGCAAAAACCTTACGAGCAGCCGGGATATCTGTACGGGATGTTTCAGAGGTCACTGGTTTTCCAGAGATGATGGACGGCAGGGTCAAGACCTTGCATCCAAAAATTCATGGAGGATTACTATGTCTTCGGGATAACATAGACCACATGAGCCAGATTCAAAAACATGATACCAGACTTATCGATCTTGTAGCAGTAAACCTGTATCCTTTCAGGGAAACCGTGGCAAAACAGGATGTCACCCTGGAAGAGGCAATTGAAAATATCGATATTGGCGGACCTACCCTTGTCAGGGCATCGGCAAAGAATTACAGGCATGTGGTCATAATCACAGACCCTGCGGACTATTCGTCTATCAGTGCAGAATTACAGGAAGAAGGGGAGGTGTCACTTGCCAGCAAGGAAAAGCTTGCTGTTAAGGCCTTCGGGCATACTGCAGATTATGATTCAGCCATTGATACATACCTCAGCCATCAACTGGCCAATGAGGATATTTTAAGGCTCAAATTTGTGGAAGGCAAGACACTTCGCTATGGTGAGAACTGGCACCAATGGGCAAAATTCTATAAAGAGACCGGAGTGGACGGACCCAGCCTTTCAAAGATCGTCCAGCATAACGGCAAAGAGATGTCATATAACAATTACGTTGATACTGACAATGCGCTGCAAACCATTCTGGAATTTGGTGACAAAACGGCAGCATGCGTGGTCAAACACAACAACCCATGTGGGTTGGCAACTGGTAGAACGTTAAGGGATGCACTGGCTGCTGCCTGGGATGGGGATCCCATTTCGGCCTTTGGCAGTATCATATGTTTCAATAAAACTGTTGATATTGATACTGCCCAGTTTACGAAAGGGAAATTTGTGGAGGTAATCCTGGCTCCCGGATATGAACCGGATGCCCTGGAATTTTTAAAGAAAAAAAGCAAGGACCTGCGAATCCTGGAGCTGCCTGAGATGGTTGAGGAGATTGAGATTGAGAGTAGATTTACCAACATCGTAGGAGGAATGCTCCAGCAGTCAAGGGATGTTGGTGTGTTCGAGAAATGGGATGTGGTTACGGATACGACATTCCCTGAATCCAAAAGAGAACTGGCTGAGTTCTCAATGACAGCCTGCAAAAGGACAAAATCCAATTCAGTTATCATTGCCTGGGAATATGTACCAGGGAGCTTCATGGTTCTGGGTATGGGGGCAGGTCAGCCCAATAGGGTTGATTCTATACGCAAACTGGCAGTGACAAAGGCCAGGGAGAATCTTGAGGTCATATATGAGCGGCAAAAGCCTGGAATATCTTTTGACCGGTATGTGAGGGATGTGATGTCTGAATCCGTACTGTCATCTGATGCTTTCTTCCCATTTGACGATAGTATTATACATTCTGCAGAGCATTACATCAGGTATATCGTGTCTCCTGGAGGTAGTATCAGGGATAATGAGGTAATTGCCACTGCAAACAGGCTGGGAGTTTCACTGGTATTTACAGGTATGCGACATTTCAATCATTGATATTTGAGGAGAACAACATGGAAAGAGATGATAATTCAACAAAATATATTATTGCGTTTATAATATTAGCTGCCATGGTAGTGGCAATGATATATCTAGGCAATACTGGTAATAGTGGAAAAGTGGAAGTAGGAGATACAGTGTTTGTCAATTATGTTGGCAAGGAATTAAATGGCGAGATATTTGATACCTCACTGGAAGATGTGGCAATCGGGGCAGGTATCCAGCAGCCAGATCGACCTTATCAACCATTACAATTCCTGGTTGGGGCAGGTAGGCTTATTGAAGGTTTTGATAGTGGTGTCCTGGGTATGAAAGTGGGTGAAAAAAAGACAATTAACATCCCACCTGAAGAAGGATATGGGGACATTGATTCTTCAAAGATCCAGGTAATTCCATTAATTGATGAGATTCCTTTAATACAGGATATCCCGTTCCCCGAAACAATTGAGTTAGAGCTATTCAAGTTCAACCAGACCTTTGGCACCGGTTATATTGTGGGTGATTCAGTACAGCTACCTGATACTACCATTGATTTAACCATCAAAGAAATCGGTGAGACTGTAAATCTTAGCCGCGATCTGAAAGTGGGAGATACCTACGATCCTGGTGAGGGGTCACCCTGGAATGAGACTGTGACGGCTATGAATGAAACACATTTGACAGTGAAGCATAATGCGCAAGTAGGTGATGTGCTTCAATTAGCCCCATGGAACAGCACGGTGATCGATGTGGATGAGACTAATATCACAGTCCGGCACAATCCTATCCCCGATACCACAGTGGATACATATTCAGGATCTTTTAATATACATTTCAATGAGACTGCGATTACTCTGGACAATAACCACTTTCTAGCAGGAAAAACCCTGGTATTTGATATTGAAATCGTGGATATTGTAAAACCAAATAATAACTGAGCCCTTATTTTTCCGGGCTCTTATTTTTTTTATATTTTGGCAAAGTGACTTCTTCCATCTGATATGATTTTCATCTGTCTGGAAATCTCAAAAGTATCTGATCTGATACCTATATCCCTGCTCCACCAAAAATAACTGACGATTGGTCCCGAAGGTTTGTTCAATGGTACCCTTTGATACCAGTGTGTAGAAATGAGATGTTTGCTCTTTGGGTCGAAGAATGCGCCCTAATCGTTGTGCTTCCTCCTGACGCGAACCAAATGTACCTGAGACTTGAATCATGACGCTGGCATCAGGCAGATCTACGGCAAAATTTGCGACCTTGGATACCACAAGTATATTTATGCCTCCTTTTCTGAACTCATCATAAAGTTTCTCTCTCTCATCATGCCTGGTCTTACCTGTGATAATTGGCAGCCTCAATGATATGGCAAGCTTTTCTAACTGCGAAATGAATTGACCAATGATCAGGATGCTCTCACCTGCGTGGTTTTCCAACAGTTCACAAACAAGCTCTTTTTTACGCTGGTTCTCCGCAGCGATGCGAAACTTAGCGCGTTTATCAGCATGAGCGTACTTAAGCTCTTCTTCAGACGATAGAGGAACGCGATACTCGGTACAGATGGCTTTAGCGATATAGCCGCGACTCTCAAGCGTCTTCCATGGAACATCATATCGCTTAGGACCTATCAGTGCAAAGACATCATCCTCTTTACCATCTTCTCGCACCAAAGTTGCAGTCAGTCCAAGTCGCCGTCTGGCTTGAATTGCCGTTGTTGCACGAAATACCGGAGCCGGGAGCATGTGTACCTCGTCATATATAATAAGCCCCCAGTTATGCTCAGTAAAGATGTTCAGGTTATGCAACGGTTCGTCCTTTGTGCGGCGATATGTCAACATCTGATATGTGGTGATCGTAATTGGCTTGATCTCTTTAACACGTCCTGTAAACTCGCCAATGTCTGTTTCTTCGGTGTGAGTCTTGGAGAGAATTTCATCGCGCCATTGCCGAACCGAGACATTATTGGTGGCGATGATCAAAGTGTGGCTTGATATCTGAACCATAGTTCCAAGTCCTATAATCGTCTTACCTGAACCGCAGGGAAGAACAATCACTCCACTACCCCCCGTCTTCTGTCCTGCACAGTAAAATACATCTACGGCATCTTTTTGATAATCGCGCAACTGAAATGACTTACCTTCAAGGTCAATGCTGCGCAAAGTGAGATCGAACCGTTCTCCATCCAGATATCCGCACAAATCTTTGACAGGGTAGCCTGCCTTTATCAATGCGTGCTTAAGATCACCGCGTCTGACTTGCGGTATGAAAAGTCCAGGGAGACCGTCATTATCAACCCAAAACTGTTCTAATGACTTATTGTTACGGATTCGTTCCAGAATACGGAAATCTTTCACTTCAAGCTCTAAGCAATCATGTGCGGCTTTCTGTAACACCAGCTTGCCATAGGTCTCATACCACTCCCTAATATCGACAATGACATTTGATGGAATGCCGTAACGCGAGAAGTCTTCAAGACCTTCGACAATCTCTTTAAAAGGCACACCTAATGCTGCTGCATTCCAGAGCGACAATGGCGTGACCCTGTAGGTGTGGATAAACTCGGGTGATTTTACCAGCTCGGTAAAAAGAGCTAAAAAGTCCCGACATTCTACGTACCCGGGGTGTTCAACCTCAAGCATTAACGTGCGATCGCTCTGGATGATGAGTGGCTTTTGTGATCTCATGCAATATCCTCGATCTGGATGGTATAATCTTGTTTAAGTGCCTTAATGATTTTCTTTGCCTCTGATTCGTAATGCCTGGCAAAGGAGAGTGTCAATTTGCCCCAATCTGCAGCAACAGGGCATCTGGCAGCTATAAGTCCTTTGCGGAATTCTTCCATCAACTCTTTTGCTGGAAAGTGAAATGTGATCTGGACTTCCCGTTTTATTGTCCCAGGCTTCTTTGCTTTTGCTCCTGCTTTTGATTTTGAAACGCTTGAACCTCGTTTGGGAAAGACTGTGTGTGCACCGTCTGGAAGAGGCGTAAGTGCTGATGAGCGATGTTTTATGTGAAGAGGGATCAACTCCTTCTGCTCAAGATGTGTGAACAACCTGTCAGGTGAATGCACGATTCTTATCGTCGGTGATATACATTCGATCGTGAATCGGTCGATGTCAGGGAGATCTTTATCTCCCTCAAAAAGCACACCATTCTCATAGAGAGTAAACGCTTCTGAAGCCCCAATCCACTCTTCGAGTTCGATTCGAACATTCTGTGGCAGTTCCTGATCGCTTATGTTCTCCAAAAACTTGATCACATCAAGGTCTCCTCTTTCGCTCAATTGAGTCAAAACCTTCTTTTTTCGAAGTTTTAAAATGCTTGTTTTATCCTTTGCCACAACATCTGCAAGTTTTATCAATTGCGCAAGAATCCGAACCGGATATAATTCCGATTCCACGTGCATCTCGAAATTCGGCTGCACTGTAACTCTGGGCTCTATGATCTTACCGCTCATCACGTGCAGGAACTTATCATTAACTCGAAACGCCTGAAGCTGATTTATCTCGGGCAGGTATCCCTTATACTCTGTCTTGGAATAGGCAACCTCGATATATCCTAAAATAATGGGTAATCCTTCTAGGAATCGTTCCACATATCGACCCTCCACTCGCTCAAATGCATCTGCATCACTCTCTGAGATCTGTATCTCCCTACTCCATGTGCTCTTACCCTCATGAAAATTGCCATATCGACCATTCTTTGCATCGTGTTTATGTCGATATTTGGGCTTCCCGGGGATAAGAAAGTATGGATGATGCTCTTTCAGGTATTGGATCAATGAAGAGGTAGTGTACCAAACACCAGGTGTACAGTATTGCAGAACCTCAATTAGAAATCGCCGGGCTCTGGCAAAATCCAATTCTGGCATAATACCAGTCGCTGATCCCCAGGTCGAGAATCCGGATAGCCTGCCAAGCGAACTTGTAACATAAAACTCATTGTAATCATCAAGATAATTTTTTACTAATAAATCCAGAAGCTTCTTCTCCTGCTCTATTAGTGGTAGACCAATAAACTTTTCATATATTATGGTATCGACTTCTATGTAATTGTCAGGAAATGATGGTTCACTACTTGTGTATCCTGCATATATCCCCTCAGTGTCATATTTTACGAACTTGAATAGAAGCGCTAGTTTATCGATATAATTTATCCAATTAGAAAATCCATATGATTCTACAAATTCTATTATAGAAGAATCACTCATAAGTTTTGACAATCGCTTTAAGTCAGATCGGTTCAACTCATTACTTCGGTGTAACCGTTTCACATCACGGTCTTGCACATACTCAACATAGGCATGCAGATCATGACGTATATCATTTTGGTTGGAAAAGATGCTCAGTTCGTTGATATTTGCCGGAGTTAAGTTTGGTTTTGGTTGCATCATTCATTCCTCACCTTCTTGATCACATGTCCTGACATCTCCACAAGTTTTTGTATTGCGGGAAGAAGGGCACATGGAAATGCGATATAATCATCTGGAAGCGAAACAAGGCTTTGCGAATCAGCAAATGAGTTTTCAATCTGCACCTTAAGGGTCAGATCTTTCACCCTTGCAATCATGAGGTGTTCATGAATTATCTGTTTACCCCATCTCTTTTCAGCCATCTCGATTGCGGTACGAAAATCTATTGAATTCTCTTTTAGCCACTCAAACACACTCTCTTTGCGAACTGTCGTAAGCGCATTCCCGATCTTGATGAGGCTGGCGCTCGCTCGCAGATTGGAATCATGAACATCCAGAATGGCAACCGAAGCCAGCACTTCCAGTGCAGTATATGGGATGGTCATCAGATTCAAAGCTACTGTACCGTCTGGCTCGATCTGAAGATAATGTTCAGGTGAAGATGAAGTCGTATCTTCCATGGAATCTTCAGGTAACCGGTAGTATGCCTTTCCATTTACCACAACTTTTATCAGGCAACCCCACTCCCAGCCGACCTCACATATCTTTTTACAGGGGTGATCCGCCGTCTCTCCTGTAAAGATCTTTAGCATCACAGAGAGACTATCTGCGGGCAGCCATTCATGCTCTTTTAGTTGTGAGAGTGCATAGAGTGTAACTTCAATGAGACTCATATCGTCACTCTTCGTACTGGTATCGGTTGTAACAGACGCACGCCAGCAGGCTTGCTGCCATTTCAACAGACGACTTACTCTGAACTTTTCAGCTCCAATGGACAGATTGCCATCTTCGATAGTGAGCGTGAAAGATTTTTGGTTTGATAAAGTAGATTGTTTTTGCTCCCCTCCGATAATCTCCAGTAGTTTATCACGTAGTACCTCTCTCTTGACATCCCCGGTTTTTGTAAATTTCGAAGCTTTGACAACAGGTGGAAGAAAAACTCCGAATTCCGTAGGAAAATAGAATCGCAAACGTTCCAGCTTCGTAGAGCTGAAATATGCACTCGCTTCCTTCTCTATGATAATGAGCACACCCTTTCGCACCAGATTATTCTTTACTGTTTTGAATGTTTCATTATACCGCTGGTTAAAAGTCCCGTAATAGTACCCTTTCGCAGGTTTTGCGCTGCCGTATAGTCTCTCGAAGTACTCGATACTAACTTCTTTGTTTATCTTATTGAGCAAGTGGAGGAATACAACTTCCTCATAGGTTAATGAGTTCAGTGCTTCCTTTATGCCAATCGGGGAGATGAAGAAGTTTTCAAAAATATCACGAGAAGTCGCCTCCTTGGCAGGAAAACCACGGCTTTTGCAGATTGCTTTAATATCAGAGTCATTGAGATCACTTTTGCACATCTGCTTCAACATAATTTGCATATCCATTCAATCACACCTATTTGTATATCTTAACTCCTCTGTGTCAATGATTATTTCCTTCTTTTTAGAAGCGGACCTTAATTATAATACTTACAAAAAGACTAAAAACGTTACGATTTTTTGTAACGTTCACGCTAATCTCTAAAGTCCCAATCAAGGATTTGATCAGGAAGCGTGCCAGCGCCGTAGCCGGATATGAGCATGTTATCCGATGCTAAGGGCAGGCGTCCGCAGATATGATGGCGGGCAGCGGGAGATTAATGGAACGGATGGAGGCGAGGTTTCTGCTTAAATTAACCGGCCGAATAAGAAAGAGCGATTACTCGCTCTCCCTCTTCTGAGAACGGTAGAAAATAGTAACTATAAATGGTATGAAAAATCATATTCAAATACAAAACTATAAAATAAAACAACACAAAAGATGAAATAATGTCAATATCTATCGGACTGGCTGGAAAACCCAATTCTGGAAAGAGCACTTTTTTTAAAGCTGCCACTCTAGCAGATGTGGATATAGCCAATCATCCATTTACCACAATAGATGCCAATCACGGAGTAGCATATGTTCGAGCCCTTTGTGCATGCCAGGGTTTTGGCAAACTCTGCGGGCAGTGCAAAGACGGTGCAAGATATGTGCCCGTGGAAATAATCGATGTAGCAGGACTTGTCCCGGATGCTCACAAGGGCAGAGGTCTTGGCAATGCATTCCTTGATAACCTCAGGCAGGCTAATGCCATCATCCATGTGATAGATGCTTCGGGTGGAACAGACATCGAAGGAAATCCTGTCGGGATAGGTCAGCATGACCCGTTAGAGGATATCGAATTTCTGGAATACGAGATCACAATGTGGATGTTCAGTATCCTGAAGCGCAACTGGGATCGCCTCTCACGAAAAATACAGGCAGTGGGTCTGAAGATCGAACAGGTCATATCTGATCAACTGCAGGGGGCTGGTGTCAGTGTTGTCCATGCAAGGAGAGCTTTACAAAAGACCAATCTTGCATCAGAAAATCCTGCCACATGGACCGATGACCAGATGATAGCATTGTCAGACGTCATCAGGCTGGAAAGCAAACCACTGATCATAGCTGCAAACAAGATGGATATTGCACCCCCCGAATTAATTGAGCGTTTAAGATCGGCAGACAGGATAGTAGTTCCAACATCAGCGGCAGCTGAATTGGCACTTCGAATGGCGGAAAAAAGCGGTGCAATAGACTACCGTCCAGGTGATAAGGAATTCAAGATCACTGGAGAATTGTCTGAACAGCAAAAGAGTGGATTGGATAAGATCAAGATGCTCCTGGATGAAAATGGTGGAACAGGTATTCAGGAATGTATTAATACTGCAGTCCTGAAACTGCTGGACCAGATCGTGCTATATCCTGTAGAGGATGAGAATAAATACACTGATAAGAATGGAAAAATGCTACCCGATGCATATTTGATGAAACAGGGTTCCTCGCCCCACGACCTTGCTTACATGGTGCATACAGATATTGGTGAAGGTTTCTTATATGCTGTGAATGCCAAGACCAAAATGCGTCTCGGTGAAAAACATGAAGTGGAAGATGGCGATGTTATAAAGATCGTCTCTACAAAATAATAAAGCATCATCATCACCTGATTTTTATTCATAATAATAAAAAACAAGATGCTGCAGATAAATATTTATTCAGATTAATCCATCTCCATATCTTCGACCATGTTCTCATCTATTAGTTTCTCGATCCTCTGCCTGGCATGTTCAAGTTTAGAAGAGCAAAGCCTGGTCAATGAAATACCCCGCTCGAACAGTTCGAGGTTCTCATCAAGAGATAGATCACCGGTCTCGATCTTTTTTACGATCTCTTCAAGTTCTGCCAGGGCTGTTTCAAAATTATTATCATCCTGAATGTCCTTATTCTCCTTTGTCAAATATCTTCCTCCCTTTGTAAAACTTTACTTTTTATTTTCCCATCAATAAGTCGTATCTCCAGCGCATCTCCCTTGTTAACCTGGTTAATACTCTTTACCACCTTTTTATCCACCATGGTGATACTATAACCCCTTTTGAGTGTATTTAGAGGACTTATAGCATTGAGCCGTCCTACAGAAGATTCAAGCATTTTTTTATGTTTATCAATATCGTGTTCTGCAATTTGCCTCATACGCAGCCCAAGTTCGTCCACACGCTGGACGTGTTGGTTCAAATTACTGATAAATCCGGAGCCGTTTACAATTTTTTCGAGATGCATAAGATGATTAGTGTGATAATCTATAATATTTCCAAAAGATGATATCAAACGTGACCAGTTGGTATCGATATGTTTTTTCACATCTTCCCTGTCAGGCACCACCAGTTCTGCAGCAGCCGATGGCGTAGGTGCTCGTACATCTGCTATAAGATCGGTTATGGTAAAATCTGTCTCGTGTCCAATAGAACTAACAACCGGGATATTGGAATTGAAGATAGCCATGGCCACTTCCTCGCTATTGAAAGGCCACAGGTCTTCCAGAGCCCCTCCTCCCCTTGCAAGGATAATAACATCCACATCTGTTAGGTTCAGGCGCTTAATTGAGTTCACAATACTCTTGATGGCATTTTCACCCTGTACTACAGTGGGTGAGAGCAGAATATCCACCGGAAATCTTCTCTTGCTGACATTTATGATATCATGCAGCACAGCCCCTGTAGGTGATGTTGCTACGCCGATGCGTCTGGGAAAAACAGGAAGGGGTTTTTTATGTGCTTCATCAAACAGACCCTGGGCTGCCAGTCTTTTTTTCAGGATCTCAAGTGCCTTATGCAGCTCACCCACACCATCGGGTTTTAGGGCAGTCGCCACAAGCTGGTAGTAACCCCTCACCTCGTATACATCGATGTCACCGAATGCCAGTATTTTCATACCAGCTTCAGGTACAAATGCAAGATTCCGGCATGAGCTCTTGAACATCACGCAGCTGAGCTGCGAATTGGCATCTTTCAAAGTGAAATATTTATGTCCGGACCCATGATTGGTAAGATTGGATATCTCTCCCCTCACCCACACACTATGAAGCAGGGGGTCATTATTGATAACGTCGTGCACATAATGATTGAGTTCAACGACAGAGTAAACAAAGGTTTTATCTTTGGTCTTATCTGTAGTTTTATCTATACCAGATTGAAAATCAAACAGGTTCACAACAATATATTAGAATAGTATAGCATGATACTTTTCATAGGGGACTGAAAGTAATCTATGGTTCTATAACATAGAGTCCAGTGTCATCATCCCTTCTACTTCATCCTCATCTATTATTGAGTACTCAAACACAGATCTGCGTATGCTGATTGGTGATCTGGCCCTGACAGCCAATGAAATGCAATCACTGGGCCTGGCATCTATTTCGATAGTGGAACCATTATATGAAATACTTAACCTGGCATAATAGATACCATCTTTAATCTCGTCAATAAAAACTTCATTTATTTTCGCATCCATGCGGTCAATAATGTTTATCACGAGGTCATGGGTCATTGGCCTGGGAGTGACTTCATCATTTAGTGCAGAGTTTATCGAAATCCCCTCTGACACCCCTACATATATGGGCATGATCTTCCCATCTTTATTAGAGATGATGACAATAGGAGTAAGACCATGGATGGTACTGGTCATAAAAACGCCATCTACTTCCACCTGGATAAAGTCATCCATAATATTCAATTCCCAGAGGATAATAAAAAGGTTTTGTAGAGAAAATTAATGATCCTGATAGAATATCTTGATTCCGGCTGCAGTATTGGCAAGCAGCTGCTGTGCCAGCTCCTGGGTTGGCCATGAGCCCAGGCCGCAATCAGGTCCTGCATATTTTATACAACCATCAAATATCTCATGGATATTACCTAGCCTTTTGGCTATTACTTCAGGTGTTTCCATCCGGGTGATAACCTCAGGGAGTTTATCCTGTTCTTTCCAGACATTGGTATTATATTTTTCATTTAGTACAGCTGTCAGTCCGAATATGTCAGTACGGGCTATACCCACCCTTAGAAATGTATCTGATGCTTCCAGGTCCTTGCGGTCGATAAGTTCCAGATATGATGGGTTAGCCGCAGATTCAACTCCGATAACATTAATGGTCGGAACCTCACACACCAATTTATAATTTAAGGGGGAATGGAGGTGTATCTCGGTATCTATACCATGCTCGTGTGCAGTCTCGCCTGCAATGGTAAGGGCCTGGATAATATAGTCATCGCTATGCATGATCTGGGGGTGTATTCCAATACTGGGTTCGTCGATAGAGACTGTTTTGACCTGAATGTCGCTGTGCTGTTTTATGGAATTCTTTATAAACCTGTCAATACTTCTGGCAAAGGTAAGCAGGATGTCCCCATATGATGTACTTCCGAACTCTTGCTGGTATAATTCAATGGGTCCTGTAACACACACCCTGATCTTCAAAGGCTCCCCGTTTTGCTCTTTATATTTTTTAGCAAGGTCAGAAATGGCTTCAAGTTCCAGTATCTTTGCCTCGGACTTTTTGACCATTAACGGTGATTCAGTGCATTTCGGATTATCGATGATTCTGAGGAACTGCCTGTTCATATCCTGAAACTGGGGATATGTGGGTACTTCCACTCCTGCAGTTATTTTCTGTTCCATTGCCTGTGAAATGATCTCGAATAAACGTTCATCCTCGTTCCTGGTCGATACGGCCTGTTCAATCCATTCCCTTGAAACACCAGCAGGAAGAGGGAAGCTTCCAATATCATCATAAATTATTTCAAAATCCATTACGACCACATATGATATATCTTATGTAAATAATACTATTGCCAGATTAATAAAGACTGTTTGATTTAAACAAGTTTACTTGATTTAAATGAAAGGATATTTTTTGGGTACTCTTATATATATGTATGCAATGTAAATCCCGAATGAGCCAAAAAAGGAGTGAAAATAATGAATTTAATCGAGGAAGCACAAAAAGGTAATATTACAGAAGAAATGAAGGAAGTGGCTGTGGCAGAAGGAGTGGAGCCGGACTTTGTAAGAAGGGGAATAGCTGCTGGTAGGATAGTCATTCCGATTACACCTTACAGGGACATCAAATATTGTGGAATAGGTAAGGGTCTTCGCACAAAGGTCAATGCTTCAATAGGCACATCATCAGATATCTCAGACATCGATATGGAAATCGAGAAAGCAAAAGTTGCTGAAGCTGCGGGTGCAGATACCCTTATGGAACTTTCCACTGGCGGAGATTTTCTCGATATAAGAAAACGTGTAGCAGATGCCATCTCGCTTTCAATAGGTTGTGTTCCTCTGTATCAGGCATTCATTGAAGCTGCCAGGAAATATGGATCAGTGGTGGATATGAAAGAGGACGAGCTCTTCAAAGCCACCGTGGATCAGGCAAAGCTGGGTACGAACTTCATGGCAATTCATACAGGTATTAACCGGATTACAGTAGACCGGTTAAAAGCCCAGGGCCGGTACGGAGGACTCTGTTCCAGGGGCGGCTCTTTCATGACTGCCTGGATGATCCATAATGAAAAGGAAAATCCCCTGTACAGCGAGTTCGATTACCTGCTGGAGATCATGAAGGAACATGAAGTTACCCTGAGCATGGGTAACGGGATGCGTGCCGGCGCAGTACACGATGCTACTGACCGGGCCCAGATCCAGGAACTTGTAATTAATTCAGAACTCTCAGACATAGCACACGAGGCTGGTGTCCAGGTAATAGTGGAAGGTCCGGGACATGTACCCATTGACGAGATCAAGACCAATGTGACCCTGATGAAACGCATGAGCGGTGAAAAACCGTTCTATATGCTGGGTCCGCTGGTATCTGATGTGGCGCCAGGATACGACCATATTGTCACCGCGATCGGAGCTTCCATATCCAGTGCTGCAGGTTGCGATTTCCTTTGCTACGTTACACCTGCCGAGCATCTGGCTCTCCCTAACGTGGAAGACGTAAGAGTGGGCGTCATCACCTCAAGGATAGCTGCACATATCGGTGACATGATCAAACTGGGCAAGCGCGATCAGGATCTGGAAATGGCCCGGGCCCGCAGGGACCTGGACTGGGAGAAGATGTTTTCACTGGCCATTGACCCTGAACATGCCAGGGCGATCAGGGACAGCAGGGCACCTGAGGATAATGAAGCATGTACCATGTGCGGGGAATACTGCGCCCTTAAAATCGTAAAAGAGAATTTTGATATTGGGAAATAGGAATTTTTAGAGACTGCCCCTCGATCGGGTAGTCTATTTTCTTGTTAGATTATTTTATCATTTCTCGGATTTTTTCGGCAGTCTTGGTTATCTCATACAATCCCATTCCGAATTTTATGTCTGGTCATATGATTTCTTTGTCAGGGATTCAACTTGTTTTTGACTACCTCGTCCTTTTCCCATTTTATTTATCGTTTTGGACAAAGTTTGTTAGGATCATTATTATCATCTAAAGTATATTAAATATTATTCGATAGGTTTATACTTATAGTTTTCATTCCAAGTACGAATTATAGAGGAATACTAGCTAATAAAGGAAAGGATATTATATGAAAAGTAAAGTGGTTTTGGCTTATTCAGGCGGTCTTGATACATCAGTATGTATCCCGATTCTAAAAGAATATTATGACTTTGAATATATTATTACTGTGATAGTTGATGTCGGCCAGCCTGAGGACGATGTGAAAAATGCTGAAAAAAAGGCCAAATTGATCAGTGATAAGAATTATACAATCGATGCCAACGCCGAATTTGTTAACGATTACATTTTTCCGCTTATTAAGGCCAACGGGAATTATGAGGGTTACGTACTGGGGACAGCAATAGCACGGCCCCTTATTGCTAAAAAGGTGCTCGAAGTGGCAAATTCTGAAAATGCGCAGGCAATTTCCCATGGCTGTACAGGGAAAGGTAATGACCAGTTAAGATTTGAAGCTGTCTTTCGCTCATCTGATAAGAAGATACTTGCTCCCATGAGGGATATGAACCTGACCCGTGAATGGGAGATCGATTATGCTTTAAAGCACAATATCCCGGTTTCTGTAACAAAGGAGAAGCCGTGGAGCATTGATGAGAATATCTGGAGCCGCAGCATTGAAGGCGGCCGGCTGGAAGAACCGGATTATATTCCGCCTGAGGAGATCTACGAATGGACCCAATCCCCTGAAAATGGGCCTGAAGCCGAAATTATCGAGATCGGATTCAGGGCGGGAATTCCAATATCCTTGAATGGTACTGAAATGGATGGCGTTGCCCTGATAAAGGAACTTAACAGGATCGGCGGAATTCATGGTGTGGGACGAACCGATATTATCGAGGACAGGATTCTGGGCCTTAAAGCCAGGGAAAATTACGAACACCCGGCAGCCACTATACTGTTGACTGCCCACAAGGACCTTGAAAAGCTGGTTCTTACAAGGCGTGAATTGAGTTTTAAAGGACGAGTCGATGAGGAATGGTCTGAATTGGCATATATGGGACTGGTGGATGAGCCGTTGTATAGCGATCTAAATGCATTTATAGATAGCACACAAGCCCATGTAGAGGGAATGGTTAAGCTCAAACTGTATAAGGGATGTGCAACCGTAGTTGCCAGGCATTCACCCTATATGCTGTATTCGACAGACCTGGTCTCATTCAATGAGTCCTGCATTGACCAGAAGGATGCTGAAGGGGTGGCCAAATATCACGGATTCCAGGGTAGACTGCATCAGAAGGTAAAGAAATAAGGATTATATTATCGGACTACACAACAGTCCCCCTTCACAGAAAATCTTATAAATCATGACCATACTTTATTTTATTCAGAGTTGGTATGAAAATTGTATTAAGTCAAAGTGCATAATTTTTATATTAATTCTTTTTTCGTTAAATGGAGGGTTAATAATGTCAAAACTTGCAGTTGTATATCTAAGTACTCAGGGAAATACTAAAATTATGGCTGAAGCAATAGCTGATGGTGCAAAATCGAGGAATATGGATGTAGAAATTAAGAGTTTCTATGATTGGAAACCCGAAGAGGCTGCGGCCGCTGATGCGATAGCTATAGGTTCTTCCACATTTCATTATACCATTCTTCCACCTATAGAAAAATTCATAGATACGATGGTAAAGACAGGAATTAAAGGAAAAGTAGGTGTAGCATTTGGCTCATATGGGTGGAGCGGTGAAGCCCCGGGAATGATCGCAGATAAGATGCGAAAAGGGGGAATGGAAATATTAGATCCGGTACTGAGGGTACAATATAAGCCGGGTGATAAGGATATCAAAGAGTGCAACCGGTTAGGTAAGGATATTGCCGAGAAACTCAAGAAAGGATAACTAATCGATAGGTAAAAGTGGGATTGTGGCATATTTTATAGATATGCCCAACCTTCTTGAAGAATCATTAAAAGCAGCTCCTATCGTTAAACGGGGGGAATACCATTATTTTATTCACCCTATTTCAGATGGTGTACCATACCTGGAGCCCAGTCTATTAGAAGAGGTCACAGACAGGATATTAGCAGTAGCAGAACCAGGATTCGATAAGATACTTACTATTGAAGCTATGGGAATCCATATTGGAACCGCCCTTGCACTAAACACTGGTATACCTCTCTCAATTATCAGGAAAAGACCTTATCATCTTCCCAATGAAGTTGAGATCGACCAATCTACAGGTTACTCAAAAGGCAAACTGTTCTTGAACGGAATATCTAAAGGAGATCGTCTGATTATTATCGATGATGTGATCAGCACCGGGGGCACGATGAAAGCAGTCTGTTCGGCTGTTGAAAAGATCGGTGCAGTAATCTGTGATGTGGTGGTAGTAATTGAGCGGGGTGCAGGGGCTGAGCAGTTCAGACGTACGGGATATCCGCTTAAGACCCTGGTGAGACTTGAAGTAGATTCGAAAGGCGTGAAATTAATTTAATTAATTTTCTTCAAATATGAACAATTCTTCTATATCAAGCAGTTTTGATTTCGACCTGGACAGGGTTGTTGGATTAATAGAAAAATCAGGTGCCAGCACCGTAGGGCTCCAATTTCCTGAAGGGTTTAAAAGGCTTGCGTTCTCAATTGTCCGGGAAGTTAAGAACCGGACATCAGCTGATGTAATTATTTCCGGGAATCCGTGTTACGGGGCATGTGATATCGATATGGCAATTATGGATTCTGTGGATATACTGTTCCATTTTGGCCATTCTGAATTAGAAGGTGGGCTTGATAATGTTATATATATTGAAACACCCTCAAAAGCCGATATTAGACCGGTTGTGGAAAAAGCAGCAATCGAATTGGGATCAGGTACTCTTGGGTTATTGACAACTGTACAGCATGTTCATCAAATGGAAGAGACAAGATCTATCCTGGAATCAAAAGGGATTACCTGCAAATTTGGCCCTGGTGATTCCAGGATAAAATATCCGGGTCAGCTGCTCGGATGCAATTTTTCAGCAGCAGATGTGGAGTGCGACCAGTATATGTACATTGGATCTGGCAAGTTCCATCCACTCGGAGTAGCAATTGCAACCAAACGAAAGGTCTTGGCAGCCGACCCTTTTACAGATACAATAGAATGGATTGACCCGGAAAGGATATTGCGTATTCGATATGGGATAATTACAAAATGCCTTGATGCTAAAATCTTTGGGATTATCGTATCAACCAAGATCGGGCAGAACAGGGAGATGCTGGCAGAAGAACTGGGACGATTAGCTGAAAAACACAACAAACAATACCTCATAATATCACTGGATAATATCACCCCGGATGCACTGTTGCAGTTCAAGGTAGATGCTTTTGTAAATACCGCATGTCCACGCATTGCAATAGATGATTCAAATCGGTACAATATACCTATACTTACACCAATGGAGTTCGAGATCGTGCTTGGGGAGCGGGATTGGGACCAGCTGGTATTTGATGAGATCAGGGATGATACGTAAGGTTATTAAATATTGAATATAATGTGAGATTGAGGTGACTTCGATGTCCAAATATAAAAAAAGAGATATGGAACGAAAAGGCGATCGAAAACAGGAAATTCTTGAAAAAAAACTGATTGAGAATAATCTTGAATCTTTGACAACATCGGAAGGGGAAATTGCTGAGTTGCCTGAAGAGGAGTAATACTTTTTGAAAATACGGGTTAAGGTCCTGGCCGGTGGGGTTAATGAAAAATCTATTGATGTTGAACAGGGAAGCACTTATTATGATGTGTTAGCCTGTCTTAAGATAAATCCGGAGACCGTTATTATCATGGTGGACGGGAGGCCTGTTCCAATGGATGAGATGGTATCTGCTGACTATCTTGAAATATTAAGAGTCGTATCAGGCGGATGAATCTGGTAGTTGGTTTTCTTTTACCTATCCTCTGATGATCTCCCAACCTGACCTTAACACCTGCCTGTTGGTAACGAATCTGACAATGGGCGGAAATATCCGAACTGGGGTGATAGCAGCTGATGCACTCATGTCCCAATCCAATATTGACCTGGTAAAATCCGGAGTGAATTGGAAATTCTGCCCCATTTGCGACGACCCTTTAACAGCATGAAGGTACCCTGTAAGAATACCTGTAAGTCCTGGGTCTTCCATGCCGTAAGTGGTATCAATTGAGAGATGCCTGAACCTGATAGTGGTGAGTAGTTCTCTGAAAAACCTTAATAGCGGTTTTATAACATTGTGGGATTTAATTAGTGGGATTTTTCGGGTTTTCTTAGATTCCGGGGGTTCTTTAGTATCTGCGGATTCTTCAGTATCTTGTAGTTTGGCAGTATCTTTGGTTATTGTTGGTTTTTGTTTATGCTGGAAACTGATCATTCTATGGCTGAAAAGCAGGATGTCGGTTTTTTCATCCTTCAATGAATGTCTTAATTTGATTATCAGCCATTTGATAGATATCCTGCCGTCGATTGTTCCTCTGAATCTATTAGATTCGACATGGACTATTACCGGAAACAGCAAAAGACCCAGGACTATTAATATCAATGCAATGAGAATCCCGGGTATCAGCTGCCAGGTCATACAATCCTGAATTGGAATGTCTTATTTATTCCTCAGTTTGTTCGGATTTTGCAGCCTTTCTCTCTTCCATTACTGATTTACATTTATCCATCACATCTGGCAAAACATCGGCTAGTTGGGCCAGCGTACCTTTATCTTTAATGGTAAGCAGTTTGATGTCGTCCTGGGTCATCACAAGAAAAGCCACGGGTGTGATTACAGCTCCACCGCCGCCGCCGCCGCCTGTACCTTCATCTTTGCCGTTTTTCTTACCTTCTCCACCGCCGCTGCCAAATCCAAAACTTACCTTTGTGACAGGAATTATCGTTCTGCCGTCAAGTGTAATATGTTCTCCCACAACGGTCTTTGTGGAAATCATCTCACTGATTTCTTCGGTAATTGTCTTTATCATTTCTTCAACTATCATCGATTACAACCCCTTGTTGAAGTAAAATTAAACGTGATTATATTTGTAGTATTTGGTCAACTGGTAATTGAAAAGTCCCAGGATATTTTTTCATGTATAGTTCTGAAAATATTTCGAATCAGATTTTGCCAGTAAATATCAGGCCAAGAAGATTTTTTAAAGAGGCTCAAAGCTCAGAAACGGATCAATCCATCACGACATCTTACAATAATCGTTGAAGCAGCAGTAATGTGATAAATAGCCCCTTTTTAAAAGTGTTTCTCGATAAATCGAGTTTCTCTGCAATTGCCCTTGTTCCCATTTTGGGATTTCGCTTCTTTAAGTTCCTTATTGTTATCCAATCTTCCACTAAGATCATCCCCCAAAACCTCCTACAATAAAGCAGGAGTATTTTAATAATAGGGTGGGTCAATTTTTGGTGGGAATTTTCATAAATATCGATTTTCCGATTATTAAAAGCAATTTGTTGGTATAAACCAGAAAAAATACAGATAATTTTAAAAAAAAATGGGATAATCAGAATCCCTTTAACTTCCATTTTTGCTTATTTTTCTAATTTGTTAATTCAACACCTAGTTATCTGTTTGTCATAATGTCTGTGTTTGTCATGTCTGTGTTCGTCGTGATCCTCGTGTTCTTCATCGTCTTCATCTGCATCATCATCATCGGGTGCTGGATCAGGTGCTGGTTCTGGCTCAGGTGCCGTATGATGGCACTGGCCATCGCAGGCGCTGCTATCGGGTCCGTAGCTCGGTAATGCTGAAGCTGCCGGTATTGCAACAATAGCTAATACCATTACTACCAGCAATCCACTAATAAAATATTTCTTTTTCATTTTATTTCCTCCATTCTCTAGTTTTATGGATTTGATTTACACATTATCGCACCCCTAATTTTGAGTGCGAAAATATAAAATTAATAATATATGGACATGGATATAATAATTATGACCATATGTTTCTCAATTATGGGAAAAACAAAAATTTTGAATGATTCAACTTAAAGGTCATGTCTCCGATCAATTGAAAATATTTGATATGTGGAACGGCAAGAGCCACCGGGTATGATAAAGATACTATTTGCAGATGGCTGACATTGCAGGAACACATTGTAAAGAAGTTACCGATTACTTTTTTCAAGAGCTTGAGCTTGGCCAGGTGTAAATAGATGAGATATGGTCATATAAAAAAAAGGAAAAAAAGTGACTGATGACAATCCTGATGAATATGGTGATGTTATGCACTAACAGCAAATTTCAAATGTTGCATCCTTCATAGATGGATATTTTAATTTCTTAATTTTCAGTACCTCACTAAAAAACCTCATTGATTCATTCATCTGATACACCCTACTGAGGACTTAACTTTTAATCTATGTCTCACCCATTCTTCAATAAGAAGAATAAAGACAAAGCCATACATTTTTAAGAAGAAATGAGATCATGCATAAAAATATCTAACCGTTGTATTTTTGGATGATGTTCTTGGTTAATAGCCAAAAAAATTATGGGATTTAGATGAAAAACCAGGAATGGATATATTCCCTAAAAAGCAGAGTTAAGGTTTTATAATATAATATAAGTATAAATTTAAAGGTTGTGGGATATATGTTTAATAATTATGGTAAATGTGGTAATGCTTGTCAGATATGCATGCATTTTGACTTGACTTGCCGGGGTTGTCTAGCTGAAAGCGAAGATAATCCTGATACTTACAATTGTGTCATCTTCAATTGTGCTACAAATAAAAATGTCCAATCATGTCTTAGTTGTATTGATTTCCCCTGTGATCTCATTGAAAGCCTCTCAAGGGATTATTGCCCCATACGCAGCAAAAAACATTTACAAGTTCCATAGTGAATTTTATTTTTACATAATCAAACAGATGGATGAATGATATTTGATTAAGAGCTACGGTAAATGTGGTAATGCATGCGAGTTATGCATACATTATGATTTATCCTGTAATGGTTGCTTAGCTGAAAACAAAGATAAGTCTAAAATTTACAATTGTATCATCTTCGATTGTGCTACTGATAAAAAAGTTCAATCATGTCTCAGTTGTATTGAATACCCATGTGATCTTATCAGAGGTCTTTCAAGGAGTTATTGTCCAATACATAGTGTGAAATTCGTAAGGTTTCACAGAAAAAAATAATTTTTCATTCAGGTTTCATATTAATCTTAAAATATCAAGAGTAACAGCTGATTGCAGAGGCAAGAATTTCCATCCCTGCTTCACACGGCTATCCGAAGAAGTATGACTATGAATACAGGCTTAGCGGTGTATGTAATATTTTTCTCGCTGTAAGCTATCGGCGCATGGTGTAGATAACCGAAAAAAAAGCGGTACTGGGTTTATTTTCTTGAAGAGATTGCAGATCAATACAAACCGAGCATAGGACAAACATCTTCAGCCCCAACCACGCCACCCCGTAATAAAATTGCGGGGCATCCGTGCACATTTTGGATTGTTAGCCATTAATCAAGTCTATTTTTAATTATTTTCGCAATTCTTATGGCTTCTTTTTTGCTTTTACCTTTTTCGTCTGTGACCGCCAAATTTACGTGATTATTATTATAAACAAACAATATTCGAGTTTTTTGGATATCTGTATTTGTGTCAGTGTGTGTCAGAACAATCCCCAATGTGTGGATCGCCCCAATTTATATCAATACCTGATCCAAGTTCGCCCACGAATTCGATAATAAATTCTTCTTTGGAAGTACCCTTTAAGTTGGTAATATATTCTATCGTTGTAGAAGGATTCGAATCGTATTTATATAAGATAATTCTCACTACTCGGCCTGATTGATCCGTCCAACGCGATTTTTCCCCGACATTTCGATAACCTATTGGCAGAGTGGCTCCATAAGTCAGATCGGTCAGATTACCAAATACATATAACGTGTTTTTTGGAACGGCAAAAAAATGATAATTAGGATCTAACGTAAGTCCCCGAACATCACTCTGTATAACAATCGAATCGGTTGTTTGATCATCAGATTCCTGATTATTCTGGTGGCTCGCTGGAGTGTCAGTATCTGTTTTTTCTTCACCGATACAACCAGCAATAAAAACAATGCCCACAATTAAAATGCAGGTCAGCAATAAATTTCTTCATGGATTGCCCTTTGATGTAATCTTTTATTTTGAGTTTCATTCCATTTCACTTCTTTTCAGTCACTATACCCCGTACTTGAAGGATATGGGGCTTGTTAACGTTTTTTGGCATATAATGGTTTTTATTTAAATCCTCAGATTAATGTAAATATCTTTGACATCTTGCATGATTTTACTATTTCGAAATACCATTATTAAATATTTACCACATCACAACTCTATTATTTTATATCCCTGTGATATGACTGCAAAGATCTAACATCAATGCGCTTTTCCCGGGTAGCTCTAATACCTCTGGCAGCAGCCAGTGCGGCGGCTGTTGTTGTGTAGTATGGGATATTGTACTTGATAGCAGATTTTCTGATATAGCTATCCTCATAGACACTCTCCTTGCCAATTGGCGTATTGAGCACATATTGAATCTCGCCGTTATGCATGGCATCGACGATATTGGGCCTGCCTTCATGCAATTTCTTTATAATCTCACATTCAATTCCGTTCTCTTTGAAATAAGCAGCAGTGCCACTGGTAGAAAGAATTCTAAAACCTATGGAGACCAGGTCCCTGGCAACCGGAAGAGCGCGCTGCCTGTCGCTGGCAGCAACAGTGATCAGCGCAGTACCGTTCAAAGGTGGTGTAAATCCGGCAGCCACCTGGGACTTGAAAAAAGCGATCTCGAATGATTGGGCAAGACCAAGCACCTCGCCTGTTGAGCGCATCTCAGGTCCCAATACAGGATCCACCTCAGGGAACATGTTGAACGGGAATACAGTTTCCTTTACTCCGAAATGTGAGTATGTGCGCTTATGCACATCCAGACTTTCCAGTTTCGCACCCAGCATCACTTCCGTTGCCATGCGTGCCATGGACACGCCGGTAACCTTTGACACCAGCGGTACGGTACGCGAAGCCCGGGGATTTGCCTCAAGAATGTAGATCTTGTCATCCATTATGGCATACTGGATATTCATAAGGCCAATGATCTTGAGTTCAGTGGCAATTCGTTTGGTATATTCTTCCAGGGTCTTGATGTGTACCTCTGATATCCCGATCGGTGGCAATACACAGGCGCTGTCCCCGGAATGGATGCCGGCCAGCTCAATGTGTTCCATAATGGATGGAATGAAAACATTCGTACCATCAGATATGGCGTCCACTTCACACTCAAGAGCATCTTCCAGGAACTTATCAATAAGCATGGGTTTCTCAGGTGTGATCTCGATGGCACCCATGACATATTTTGTTAACATTTCCTCGTCAAAGACAATTTCCATGCCCCTGCCGCCAAGCACGTATGAGGGACGAACTACCAGAGGATACCCAATACGTTCAGCCACCTTCAAGGCTTCATCCAGGGATGTGGCAGTACCGGGATCAGGCATGGGAATTTTAAGTTTTTCAATGATCGCCGCAAACCTTTCACGGTCTTCTGCCAGGTCAATGCTGGTTACAGACGTTCCCAGGATCGGCACCCCGGCAGCTTCCAGTTCTTCGGCAATGTTCAGGGGGGTCTGACCTCCGAACTGCACGATCACGCCATCCGGTTTTTCTTTTTCATAAATGCTGAGCACATCTTCCACAGTTATGGGCTCGAAATAAAGTTTATCTGAGGTGTCATAGTCCGTGGAAACCGTTTCAGGATTGCAGTTGACCATGATCGACTCATATCCCAGGTCTCTCAGTGCAAAGGCAGCATGTACACAGGTATAATCGAATTCGATGCCCTGCCCAATACGGTTCGGCCCGCCGCCCAGGATCATGATCTTCTTTCTGTCCGAGACCGGTACCTCATCCGGGGCATTGTAGGTTGAATAATAATAGGCTGCATTTTCAGCTCCGCTGACAGGCACAACATTCCATGCTTGCCGCAGGCCCAGGTTCAGACGCTGCTTGCGGATATCCTTTTCAGGTACTCCCAGTATCTTACTCAGGTATTTATCTGAAAAGCCGTCTTTCTTGGCTTGAATAAGCAGGTCACCGGGCAGCTCCTCACCCTTATAGCTGAGAATTTCTTCCTCCAACCGGACCAATTCTTTCATCTGATTGATGAACCAGGGTTTGATGTATGTGATCTCATATAGTTCATCGACAGACACCCCTTTTCGCAGCGCTTCGTACATGATGAACTGGCGCTCTGATGACGGCTCCATGAGCAACTTGCACAATTCGTCCAGTTCCAGGTCATTGAAATTCCTGGCAAACCCCAGGCCGTAACGACCGATCTCTAAAGACCGTATGGCTTTCTGAAAGGCTTCCTTGTAATTCTTGCCGATACTCATGGCCTCCCCGACGGCTCTCATCTGGGTGCCTAATCGATCAATCGATCCCGGGAACTTTTCAAACGCCCAGCGAGCGAATTTTATAACCACATAATCCCCGGAAGGAGTGTATTTATTAAGTGTTTTGTCCCGCCAATAAGGAATGTCCTCCAGAAGAAGGCCTCCTGCCAGCTTGGCTGACACCAGTGCAATAGGGAACCCGGTCGCTTTGGATGCAAGGGCCGATGAGCGGGAGGTACGGGGATTGATCTCGATGACAACAACCCGGTCGGTCTCAGGATCATGTGCGAACTGGACGTTTGTACCCCCGATAACACCGATGGCATCAACAATTAGGTATGAATACTCCTGCAGCCGTTTTTGAAGTACTTCATCAATGGTAAGCATGGGAGCAGAACAGAAGCTGTCGCCAGTATGTACACCCATTGCATCGATATTCTCAATAAAACAGACAGTGATCTTGTTACCGTCGGCATCCCTCACCACCTCCAGTTCCAGTTCTTCCCACCCCATTACTGATTCTTCCACAAGAATCTGCCCGATCAGACTGGCTGATATGCCACGGGCAGCAATGGTGCGAAGTTCATCCACATTATATACGAATCCTCCGCCGGTCCCACCCATGGTATAGGCAGGTCGGATCACTACAGGATAACCGATCTCCTTTGCGATTTTTTCTGCACCCTCAACAGTTTCTGTGGTCTCGCTGATGGGGATTTCCAGGCCTATCTTATTCATGGTTTCCTTGAACAAGGTCCGGTCTTCCCCTCTTTCGATGGCATCAGCCTGGACTCCTATGATCCTGACACCGTATTTTTCCAGCACGCCTTTTTTGTAAAGCTCGGATGAAAGGTTCAATCCTTTCTGGCCGCCCAGGTTTGGCAGCAATGCATCAGGTCGCTCTTTCTCGATTATCTTCTCGAGAGTTTCGAGGTTTAGCGGCTCTATGTATGTTATATCTGCCATCTCAGGATCGGTCATGATGGTAGCAGGATTGGAATTAACCAGAACAATTTCATAACCTAACTGACGCAGCGCCTTGCATGCCTGCGTACCTGAATAGTCGAACTCTGCAGCCTGGCCGATGAGTATGGGCCCGGATCCTATAATTAATACTTTATGGATATCATTCTGTTGTGACATGGTGCACCTTTCCTGGGGTACCTTATTCCTAATACACGTTAAATATCCTTTTGTTCTTGAATCTTAATAAAGCAGAAAAATAACATAGCTATTCTGCTTTTAGTTCCCATACTGCCAAACGTATCAAGATATGGATAACATTTGCTGGGGAGGGTTTATGATCGTTGGGTGAAATAATGGAAAAAAGGCACATGGAGAAAATACAATCAAGAATGATAAGTAGCGGTGTTCCTTCCCTGGATGAGGTAATACAGGGTTTCAGGCTGGGTGATAATATAGTCTGGCAGGTTGACGACCTGGATGACTATTCCTTTTATGCTGACAGGTTCATTCACCAGGGAATCAGGGACGGTTATCAATGCGTTTATATCAGTTTTGCTCCCCATAACCCGGTGCTCAAACCAAGGGAATATCTGGATCTAATAGAGGTTGACCCGGGCAAGGGGTTTGATTTCTTCAGCAGTGAAGTGCACAGGATAATAGAGAAATACGGCAAACAGGTTTTTTATGTCTTTGACAACCTGTCCTCCCTGGTCGTTGAATGGGCCACAGATGAACTTCTTGCCAACTTTTTTAAAGTCACCTGTCCTTACATGTTCGAACTTGATACGATTGCGTTTTTTGCCCTGACAAGGGGCAAGCACAGTCATTCTGCGGTTGCCAGGATACGGGATACAACTCAGATACTGATCGATGTGTACCGTGTGGACTCCAGAATTTACTTGCATCCTTTGAAAGTCTACGACCGTTATTCTCCACAGATGTTTTTGCCCCATGTTATTTCCAATGGAAAGCTGGTGCCTGTATTCAATAGTGGGGATGCTGCAGCAGTTTCCACCAGCCATCGTAAGAAGGTCCTCCAGAGTACCAGTACCATTGCTCCATGGGACAGCGTGTATAAAAAACTAACACAGTACTGGGAAACCGGTATGGTGTCACAATCCACAGAAACAATAGCCCTCAAACAGGAACTTTCACGGATGATCATAGGGAATCATCCCCTTTTCAATAAACTTGCTGACAATTATTTGACCCTCGAAGACCTTTTGAATATTAGAGACCGCATGATCGGGTCTGGCAGGATTGGGGGGAAAGCCGCGGGCATGTTGATTGCCAGAAGCATTCTGCTTAAAGACGGTGAAAACCGCGATTTTTCAGGAATTCTGGAGGCACATGACTCATTCTATATCGGATCAGACGTATTTTTCACTTTTCTGGTGGATAACGACCTTTTTCGTCTGAGGCTGCAGTTATCAGAGAACTCCAGGCTTACGAGGGAAATGTTCAAAGAGGTGGAAAATCGTTTCCTTAACGGAAAATTTCCGGAAGAGATTACAGAACAGTTTCGCAACCTGATAGACTATTTTGGACAGGCACCCATAATTGTGAGGTCCAGCAGTTTACTGGAGGACAGTTTTGGCAATGCGTTTGCAGGCAAATACCGGAGCGAATTCTGTACCAACCAGGGCAACCCTGATGAAAGACTTGAAGAATTTATAGGCGCCATTAAGCTTGTATATGCAAGTGCATTAAATCCAGACGCCTTTTCATACAGAAGGGTCCACGGTCTCGAAGATACCGATGAAAAAATGGCAATTCTTGTACAGCGTGTATCTGGTATACCATATAAGCACTATTTCTTTCCGACCCTTGCCGGTGTGACATTTTCAAAAAATCTTTTCGCCTGGACTCCCCGTATAGACCCAGAGAAGGGAATGATCAGACTGGTATTCGGTCTGGGTACCCGTGCAGTGGACAGGGTTGGCAGGGATTATCCCAGAATGATAGCAATCAGTCATCCGGAACTCAGACCCGAGATAGGCATGGAAATTACAAAATATTCCCAGTGGGAGGTCGATCTGCTTGACCTTAAGGATAATGAGTTCAGGACACTGCCTGTTTCTGAACTGAACACTGATGGTGACTACCCCAATCTTAAATTATTTATGTCCTTATACAAGGACGGTTATCTTTATGACAAGCATACCGGACGTATAGACGGGGTATCGGGCAATCTTATTCTAACTTTCAACAACCTCATAAGAAAGACCGATTTTGTAGAGAACATAGGAGAAATGTTGAAAATAATCGAAAAGGGTTATGACTACCCGGTGGATATGGAATTTACAGCATTTGTGGATTCAAATAACAGGACGAGAATCAACGTATTACAATGTCGTACCATGAAGATACCAGGTATAACCGGTCCCGTTGTCATACCGGCTGATATACCTCAGAAAAATATCTTATTCAGGTCCAGCAAGATCATTAATGGGGGAGTGATTAGTGATATTCGGTACATAGTCTACATAGACCCGAGAGTGTATGCAGGGATTGAAGAACTGCATGTGAAGAAATCAGTGGGGCGTGTGGTTGGCAGGATCAATGAACGACTTCGTCTGGATGGGGAAGCATATATTTTAATGGGACCCGGGAGGTGGGGCAGCAATAATATTGACCTTGGTGTAAACATAACCTATTCAGATATAGACAATACTGCCGTTCTTGTTGAAATTGCCAGGGGGGGAGGCGGCCATACACCTGAAGTATCCTATGGTACACATTTCTTCCAGGATCTGATGGAAGGCCATATCATCTACATGCCTGTGTATCCTGATACACCTGAATCAGAGTTCAATGAGGAATTTTTCGAAGTATCAAAAAATATACTGGCCGAACTGTTGCCTGATGACAAGATGTTTTGCAGTTTTATCAAACTGATAGATGTTCAATCCTCAGAATCTGTTGCACACGCTGCAGTCGTGGCCGATCCCCAGAGCCAAAGCTCTCTCTGTTATCTTATGTCCGCTTCCTCGCCCTGATACAGAGCCTGGAAAAAGCGCAAAATTGAAAATCATTATGCCAATTTCTGTGGCCTAAAGAGATACAGAAAGTTTTATGTTAATTTTAAGGTAATAGGTTGCCTCTGGATAATTTTTCACGATTTTTAGTAGAAAGCTTTTAATAAGAAATAAGGAAACGGCAAGTCCATACCTATTATATTTGTTTTGAAAAATAGTTATACTTTTATAGTATTTAGTAAGTAAGTGTGTGAAATTATCAGGAGGAAGAAAATTATGGAGAATAATCCGTTTGAGATATCGCAGCGGCAGTTGGATGAGTGTGCAAGGATTCTCGAGTTAGAACCCAGTGTACAGGCAGTCCTTCGAGTACCGATGCGTGAACTGCACATGTCATTACACGTACGTATGGATGACGGCAAGGTCCGTGTATTTCCAGCCTACAGGGTTCAATATAATGATGCCAGAGGCCCAACAAAAGGTGGAATTCGATTCCATCCTGATGAGACCATTGACACTGTGAGAGCTCTTGCTGCCTGGATGACATGGAAGTGTGCACTGCTTGATCTGCCTCTTGGCGGAGGGAAAGGGGGAGTGATCTGTAATCCCAAGGAGATGTCTGATGCTGAACTGGAACGCTTAAGCCGGGCCTATATTCGGGGTTTATCCCAGTTTATCGGTCCGGATAAGGATATCCCTGCACCTGATGTCTATACAAATCCGTTAATCATGGCGGCCATGATGGATGAGTATTCAAAAATTCAGGGTAAGAATGTATTCGGTGTTATTACCGGTAAACCGCTATGTGTGGGTGGCAGCTGCGGGCGGCAGGATGCAACAGCCCGTGGCGGCTGGTATACTATTAGAGAAGCTTCCGATGAAATTGGACTGGACATTCAAAATGCCACCGTTGCCATCCAGGGCTATGGGAATGCAGGATATTATGCAGCATCCCTTGGTAAATCCCTGTTTGGGTGCAAAATAGTGGCTGTCAGCGATAGCAAAGGTGGAATATTCAACAAGGAAGGACTTATTCCGGATGCAGTGTATGAGCATAAAACCAAAACCGGTTCTGTAATCAATTTCCCGGATTCTGAACCCATTACTAATGAAGAACTCCTGGAGTTGGATGTTGATATACTTATTCCGGCAGCGCTGGAAAATATCATCACAGATAAGAATGCTCAGAACATCAAAGCCAAGATCGTCGCTGAGCTGGCTAACGGTCCCACCACGCCGGAAGCAGATGACATCCTGTTTGAAAATGGTGTTCATCTGATACCTGATTTCCTCTGCAACGCCGGTGGAGTGACAGTATCCTACTTTGAGATGGTACAGAACCTGTATATGTACTACTGGGATGAGGATGAGGTTTACAGGCGTTTGGATAAGAAAATATCTGATTCATACCATTCCACATTGCATGCTTCCAAAAAATACAGCATTAATATGCGTAAGGCTGCATATACGGTCGCTGTGGAACGTGTGGTTGAAGCAATGGAACATCGCTGTTGGGTTTAATTCCCTAAACAAGGTTAAAAAGAAGAAAATATGTGAGACGTTGCTTATGAAATTGAGCAACGTCATTTGAGTTATACTTGTTATGCCAGGATAGTCTCTGTTTGGTAGAGGATATCTTCCGCTTCTTGTCTGTAGGCATCCATCACATATGGTATACCTGATATTCTGGTAGCCTCTTCAGTAAGACTCATGAGGTCGTTTCTGGATATTGTGGACAAAGAGAAATTCCTGCTTCCTGCCATCAATTGTTGCAATCCTGTCCTGGTCTTCTGGCAGTAACTGTATATTCCAATAGCGCCCAGCGGGATGTCCTTGACATCACTGCCGTACTTATCAAGTAGTTCCTCGTAGTGTACAAAGATTTCCTCTGGTCTGCGCCCGAATTCTGACACAGTCTTTGGCAGGTCATCTTCCTCGATCCATTTCGCAATGTTCTTCCCCACCATACCAGGGATCATAAGTCCACGACCCATGCATACTGCTTTCACATCGGGGGCGCCCATTGCCAGAGCTTTGAATATCCCGTCCTCGCTTGAGAATCCTCCGGCCATTGCCAGATCAGGTACTCTCTTACCCCGAGCTTTTAGCTTCTCTGCAAACTCATGTACAAGGCTCTGGAGATAGAACGTGGGTATGCCCCATTCATTCATCATGGGCCAGGGGCTCATACCTGTGCCGCCTGGTGCACCATCAAAGGTGACAAGATCCAGTTTTGCTTCGGTCCCGTATGCCAGCGCCATGGCAGTTTCCACCATTGAATATGCGCCAGTCTTAAGTGTAATCCGCTTGAATCCCAGATCACGCAGCCGGTCGATCTCTGCCATAAAGTCTTCTCTGGTAACGAATCCCAGGCGGGAATGTCGTTCAAATTCCCTTATAGCTCCGATCTTATAGGCTTCTTTGATATCGTGTGCTTCAGGATCAGGTGTAACTAAGTATCCCCTTGCCTTCAATTCTCTGGCTCTGTCAATATCTTTAACCTTGATCTCGCCGCCTATGCATTTTGCACCCTGGCCCCATTTGAGCTCAATGGTATCCAGATCGTGTTTACTGCTTACATATTCGGCTACACCCAGTCTGGTGTCTTCTACATTCATCTGGACCAGGATCTCGCCATAACCCTCATGGAATTTTCTGTAGGTATTGATCCTTCTATCCATCTCAGGGGATTTGTTGATCTTGCCCTGGGAATTTAGTTCCAGTTCAGGATCAACGCCGCAGACGTTCTCTCCGCAGACCAGGGTAATGCCCGAGATGGCCGCACCTATGGCAAAATGTTCCCAGTTCTTTCGTGCAATATCTGTGGAGCCCAGGGCACCCGTGAATATGGGCAGTTTCATCTTGACCTTATGGTTCCAACCGTATTCGGTCTCGGTATCGACATTCGGAAATATGGCAGTGTCGGGCCCCGGCATCACATCGATCGGGAGTCCGTACGCACCCACTGCATATCCCTGTATGTTCAGGTGGGAATAGTCTACCGGGTAATTTTTATCGGCTCCTGCCGTACTTTCGCCAAAGGGTCCGGGGTATAATACTTCCCTGCCCCTGAATGTGGCTTTAAATATCTCGCAGTTGCCTCTGCACCCGTCTACGCACCGGGTACAGATTCCGGAAACCGGAGCCACACTCCTAGAGCGGTTAGAGGTTCCGGTAGCTTCATTTGCATTTGGTATTCTAAGATTCACGATTTAGCCTCTTGGTTTTTAGGCAGCTAGTGATGGCTACAGTAACACTTTTCCTGAAATGTAACCCCCTGATAAAAAAGGTATGATTTCTGGAGTTTTCCAGGTATTAGATGTGTTGGCAAAATGAATCTGGAGGGGTTATATTTCAGGTAAGTATTCTGTCGACCGCCAATAGGCAACCGGTAGATTACTATCTAACTATACTATAAATAATTATCCCTAACTTGGGTGTAAATGAATAAATTTTTTATGTGATTGTGGGTAAAAGGTTGCCTTTAATAGGGTTAACTTTAAATATAATATAGTAAGAAAGTGGCGTATGGCGTTGGCAAGCCCACAAAAAAATTGTTTAACCTATGTTAAAAAATTTTGAATTTGAATAAATCTGGAGAATTATATGAAAACAGGAGGTATTAGATGACGGATAGCGAATCCAAACTTTGTTCAATAGTAGACAAATATAATGCTGAACAAGGTTCGCTGATCTCCATATTACAGGATATCCAGGCAGAATATCAGTTTTTGCCCCAGGAAGCCCTGAAATATGTGGCAAACAGATTGAATATACCTGGAGTTCAGGTATATGGAGCAGCTACCTTTTTTAAGGCATTCAGCTTGAAACCCAAAGGCAGGCAGCAGATACATGTGTGTATGGGTACGGCCTGCCACGTGAGGGGGTCACAGATCGTGCTGGAAGAACTTGAACGCGAACTGGGTATTAATGCCGGAGATACAACATCGGACCGAGAATATACGCTTGAAAAAGTCAACTGCGTGGGAGCATGTGCTCTGGGTCCGGTTGTAGTTGAGAACGAGACATATCACGGACAGATGACCCCTATCAAGATCGAAGGTCTGTTCAACGGTAAATAGGTCTGAAGGTGAATTAATTTGAAGCTAACTTCAATTGAGGAACTTGAGGATCTGCATCAGCAAATACTGGCAGGTAAAGATCCTGATAAGCAGTGCATTGCAGTATGCGGTGGACCTGGATGTCTGGCAAAACAATGCACTGAGGTCAGGGATGCTTTTGAAAAAGAGATTCTGGACAAAGGTCTAACTGACAAAGTGGATCTAAGGACTACCGGATGTCACGGATATTGTGAAGCAGGACCTATTGCCCTGATATTCCCGGATGAGATATTCTATCAGAAATTGACAGTCCAGGATGTCGCTGAAATAATTGATACTACGATAACCAGTGGTAAAGTGGTTGACAGACTGCTCTTTAAAGATGCCCTGACCGGTCAGTCAATTATAAATGAAAAAGATATCCCGTTCTATAAAAAGCAAACACAGCATCTCCTGGGTAATAACAAAAAGATCGATCCCCACAGCCTGGAAGACTATCTTGCTAATGGTGGATACTCAGCTCTTACTAAAATGCTGGGCAAAATGGGACCACTGGACGTACTTAATGAGATCAAACGATCAGGTCTTCGGGGTAGAGGTGGCGGTGGTTTCTCTACAGGACGAAAATGGGAGTCAACCCGAAATGCTAAAGAAGAGATCAAATATGTCATATGCAACGCTGATGAAGGTGATCCCGGTGCTTTTATGGACCGCAGTATCCTTGAGGGCAACCCCCACAGCGTACTTGAGGGCATGATTATTGCAGCGTATGCCATTGGATCCAATGAAGGGTATATCTATGTGAGGAATGAATACCCGCTGGCACTGCAGAATATTATTATAGCTATTGAACAGGCTAAACAATACGGAATACTGGGTTCCAACATTTTGAATTCAGGATTCAGTTTTGATGTTAATGTAAACCGCGGTGGCGGCGCCTTCATATGCGGTGAGTCAACAGCCCTTATGGCCTCACTGGAAGGTAAGCCAGGTGAACCCAGAGCCAAGTATATCCACACCTCTGATATGGGACTGTGGGATCGCCCTTCCAATTTGAACAATGTGGAAACCCTGGCCAATGTGCCCCTGATCATAAACAAAGGGGCAGACTGGTATTCAGGTATAGGCACCGATTCCAGTAAGGGTACCAAAGTGTTCAGCCTAGTAGGCAAGATCAACAATACCGGACTGGTGGAAGTGCCAATGGGCAGGACCCTGCGTGAGATCATCTATGATATCGGCGGCGGCATCCCCAATGGTAAGTCCTTCAAGGCGGTACAGACCGGGGGGCCCAGTGGTGGTTGTATCCCTGAAAGCCTGATCGATCTGCCAGTTGATTACGACCGGTTGACAGAAGTCGGTTCAATGATGGGATCAGGCGGTATGATCGTGATGGACGAGGATACCTGCATGGTGGACCTGGCCAAATATTTCGTCAACTTCCTGGAAGAAGAATCATGCGGTAAATGTGTACCCTGCAGGGAAGGACTGCTGCGTCTGGGTGAGCTGCTCACAGACATTACCGAAGGAAAGGGCAGGATGGAAGACCTGGAACTTATCGAGGATCTCTCAGAGGTAATGAGGGATGCAGCACTGTGCGGTCTGGGCAAGACAGCACCTAATCCTGTTATGTCCACATTGAAATATTTCAGGGACGAGTACGAAGCTCATATCAGGGACGGTGTGTGTCAGGCAGGCGTATGCGAGGAACTGATCACATACAAGATCGATCCTGAAAAGTGCAATGGCTGCGGTCTATGCCTGAAGCATTGTCCGTCAGATGCCATATCAGGAGAAAAGAAACAGCCCCATGTGCTGGATACTGAAAAATGCATCAAATGCGACATGTGCTATGAAGTATGCAGGTTTGATGCTGTGGGAAAGAAGTGATATCATGTCAGAAAAGAGAGGCCAGATGGTCAAGTTCATGTTAAACGGTGCAGAAGTGCAGGCTGATCCCAACTGGAACCTGCTGGAAGCAGTACGGTTCTATGGAATAGACATCCCCACATTGTGCTATAATGAAGGGCTTACTCCCTATGGTTCATGCAGGCTCTGTGTGGTGGAGGTCGGCGGCGGGGACAGGACCAAACTGGTCACCTCATGCATGCATCCTGTGGAAGAAGGGCTGGAGGTACGCACCCACAGCAAACGGGTGATAAAGACCAGGAAAATGATAATGGAACTGCTGGTTGCCCGCTGTCCCAGCTCAAAGACGCTGCAGGATATGGCTTCCAGGCTTGAATTACAGGAGGTCAGGTTCACACCCTTAAACGACGACTGCATACTGTGCGGCCTGTGCGTGCGCATGTGCGAGGAACAGATGGTGGCCAGAGCCATAGGGTTTGCCGGCAGGGGTGTTGACAGATACATCACTACGCCTTTTGATATGAACTCAGAGGAATGCCGCAAATGTGGTGCATGTATGCATATCTGTCCGGTCTGTGAACTTAGGTGCCAGGGACCCCAGGCAGAGACCGTACTGTGCAGCGGGTGTCTCAACACCGAACCGGTATGCGCCAATACCTATGATGATGCCATGTGTTTCATGGTTCCGTGCCTGTCATGTGTGAAAAGACCAGAGGATGTGAAATGAGAATTGAATCAAATTATTGAATTTAAATAAATTGAAGAAAGTTATAAAATATTTGGAGGATCAAAATGTCATTGACAAGAATAAATGCGACAGCGGCTACGCTGACAAAGAACAGAACAGAGGGATCGGTAAGTCCCTTAAGTGGCATGTGCGTTACCTGTGTAGACGGGTGTATCGGCATGTGCGAGATCGGTAAGTCTGCATACCGGGGCTCGGAGGTAATTTACCCCCAGCCCTACGGGATCACTACTTCGGCTTCTGAAAAGGACTATCCAATAGATCTGAGCCATTTCACCATCCTGGGGACCGCAGTAGGGGCTCATGGAATTGAGGCAAACAGCGAAGTTGCCATTTTCCCGAACGTGAACCTTGAGGTGGCAATCGGCAAGGATAAGAACATTAAACTGAGACTGCCGTTCATCATTCCAGGTCTTGGCAGCACAGCAGTTGCCAGCAATAACTGGGACGGACTTGCCATTGGTTCTGCCATGGCAGGCATACCTCTGACAATTGGCGAAAATGTGTGCGGTATGGACCCTGACTCTGTCATAGAGAATGGAAGGGTGGTGCATTCACCTGACCTTGCCAGCAGGGTCAAACTGTACAAGGACTGGCAGCGGGACGGATACGGTGACATCATTCTTCAGGCCAATGTGGAGGATACGGGCCTGGGCGTCCAGGAGTATGGTCTGGAAAAACTGGGTGTGGAGACCGTTGAACTGAAATGGGGCCAGGGAGCCAAGGATATTGGCGGCGAGGTAAAGCTCAATACCCTGGATCGGGCACAGCTGCTGCGCAGACGTGGGTATGTTGTATTGCCTGATCCAATGGATCCTGACGTTATTGCTGCTTTCAATACTGGCAGTTTCCATGAGTTCGAGAGGCACAGCCGGATCGGCATGGTGACAGAGGAAGGATTCATGAGCCGTGTAAAGGAACTGAGAGATGCCGGTGCCAAGCACGTGTTCCTAAAGACCGGTGCATACAGGCCGGCAGACCTGGCCAGGGCAGTGAAGTATGCCAGCAAGGCTGAACTTGACCTGCTTACCGTGGACGGTGCCGGCGGCGGTACAGGTATGAGTCCCTGGAGAATGATGAACGAATGGGGTATGCCCCAGGTTGAGATCTACTCACTGCTGTACCAGTATCTGAAGAAGCTGGACGATCGCGGCGAGTATGTGCCCGACGTAGCTGTAGCAGGCGGTATTACCCTTGAGGACCAGGTCGTGAAGGCACTGGCTCTGGGAGCACCGTACTTCAAGCTAGTCGGTATGGCCAGGGCACCCCTGGCAGCGGCCATGGTTGGCAAGACCATTGGCAGTAAGATCAATGAGGGACGCGTACCTGTGTATATCAGCAGGTTCGGCAAATCTGTTGATGAGATATTCATATCAGCTCCTGAACTGAAGAAGATGTATAATGGCAGATATGACGGGATCCCGCCAGGTGCTATAGGTGTGTACACGTACTTCCAGAGGCTTGCTCAGGGTATGCGTCAGATGATGACAGGCAACAGGAAGTTCGCTCTGCAATATATTGAAAGAGACGATATTGCAGCCCTTACCAGAGAAGCGGCTGAGGTTTCCGGCATCTCCCATGTGATGGATGTGGACAAGGACGAAGTGGAAACGATCCTGAATTCCTGAATCGGATAGTTACTTTGACCGGGGGTTTTCCCGGTCGGCTTTTTTTTTATTTTTTAATGCTATTTTAAAGACCTTAATGACCTTTTGGTTCATATCAATGGATAATCTTATGGTAAATTCTTATAAAATAAAACTGGCAAAAAGGTATTCAGATTTATTGAAAAACGTGCTGGACGATAATTTAATTTCAACTTTTTTATACGGTTCAGTGGTTCGAAATGAGGATAACGAATCAAGTGATATTGATCTAATGGCGATTGTTAATAAAAGTCCTGCTGCTGAGCAATTGAAGATTCTTGGAGAATCCGGGCGATTTAATGAAATTAAGGGTTTTGGAGATTTCAAGGATATTTCCTGTGCAATTCTGACACAAGATAACTTTTTAAATCTTCTCGAACTGGGTGCACCAAGGGAAGCAGTCAACCCTCTAAGAGAAGCTGTTGTATTATTGGATACCGGATTTATTGAAGGTCTTAAGAAGCAACTCGAAGACGGTTATATTTCTCTGAGGAAAGATGCATACCGGGATTATTTACGATATGGGGATATCCGCCGATCATATCTGATGAGAAGTATTGAGAATGAGGACCTGGAGGCCGCCCGCTCAGATGCTGCGGCGGCTGCGTCTCATTATCTGCGTGCGTATTTTCTTTGTGAGGCTGGAGAGATGATTGTCTCAAAGAGGGCGCTGGTTGAGGGGATACATGAGGGGTGTCCTGGGATTGCGAGGGTGTATGATGGGGTTTTTGGGGGGGAGCTTGATGTGGATGTTGTATTGGATTCGCTGGATGAGATAAGGGAGTGGGTGACTGAGCATATTTTTGCTTTGAAAAACCGCGGATGAACGCAAATATTGGAATAATTATTACTAAATACTTTCACAACGCACTAAGTAATATTTTATTAGTGATGTGTTCTCTTTGAATGCCAGGGAGAAAAGAATAACAACCTATTTGACTTTATAAAAGATGTAATCAAAAAGTGCTGAAGCCATATGAACAATAATATAATTGCACCAAATATTATAGATAACAGCCCAGATAGGGAATTCATAAAGGTTGTTAAAGACCAACTTAAAAGATCTAAGGAAGCAAAATTTGCCATTGGTTATTTCTTCCTTAGCGGTTTCTCACTTGTAAATGATGATTTTCCTGAACCTGATAGATATACAAGTGAACCATTTTTGCAGATTGTAATGGGGGATGAAACCACTTATCCGACAAAAGAAGAATTGGTTGCAGGATATAATTTAAAAGATATCTTCAAACAACGGATGATAGAAGAACTACAAAAAACTGAACCGAATGAAGAAAAAATAATACATCTTTCAACTCTTAGAGAGTTTATAGCCAATAATATTATCGATGTAAGGCTTTTTGACAAGTCAAGACTTCATGCAAAGTTGTATTTGTTCTTAACCAGTCCTGATGAAGAATTCTCATCTCCAGGTCTGGCTGCTGTGGGTTCATCTAATTTTACCTCAAGTGGTCTAACTACAAACAGGGAATTGAATGTGTTACTTACTTCAAGGGAAGAAGTTCGGTATTTAGAAAAGTGGTTTGATAATCTTTGGGAAGATGCAATTGAATTCAGAGAAGACTTATTGAAGGTTATTGACCTTTCAGGAGTTTTGCCAGACAGTCCTTATCCAAAGATAGGTCAGATGGTAGAACCTGAAATATTGTTTAAGTATCTTGTTTATAACTGGTTTGAAGGACGTGTTTTAAATCTACTTAAGAAAGATATTCTGATGGAATTTCAGCTTGTTGGAGTGGTGAATGCTGTCAATATACTCAATTTCTATAATGGTGTTATACTGGCGGATTCTGTAGGATTGGGTAAGAGTTTTATGGCTTCTGCTGTAATTGAGGAATTCATTTATGGAAAACACCCCACATGGACTGCAAATGATGAAAAAGAACCTTCTGTCTTATTGATTTTACCACCTTCTGTAATATCTCAATGGGAAGAGTTATTGATTGGTGAGATAGGTGAGGATATAAGGATTCGATTATCTTCAGGCGAAAAAGTGAATGTTACTTCTGGTTATTTCCTTACAAACAGGTTAAAGAAAGTCA